>JAGXIP010000230.1 GCA_024635585.1 Saccharicrinis sp.
CACTTCAACAGTTCCGTCAAAGATACCGTGCGTAGAATCATATTTTAACATGTAAGCCATGTAGTCAACGTCGATAAGGTCGTTGATAGCTACAACTTCAATAGTTCCTTTGGCAACAGCCTGACGAAATACGAAACGACCAATACGGCCAAATCCGTTAATACCAATTTTGATTTTTGACATTTTAGAGTTTTTATTTAAAAATGTAATTTACAATCATATTCAAAATGAGGTACAAAAGTATGAAATCATTAACAAAAGGTCAAGCAAACTAGCAATGATTTTATGTGGAACTGTATTAAAAAATGTGAAAGTCGTATAAAACGTGTTTTACAACACATAATTGCTTTGAAACAACAAAAAAGGGAGCTATTTTTTTAAAATAACTCCCTTTTTTTGTGCTAAAAATTAATTTATGCGTTTTCTGCATCCATTTCTACACTCACTTTGCTATAAGCAGGACAATCTTCGGTGCTTTTGCATGAACTCATTCCCAAGGCAACAAATAACCCAACGGCTGCAACAATTAAAAAGGCTTTTTTCATAACTGGAATATTACAATATAATTTAATGATAGTTTCTACAAACTTAGCTTTTATAGTGTGTGTAACGGTTTGCTTTGTTTTAAGTTACAAAAAAACCTATTTTTTGTGACAAACAACTACAAATAACTGACCAATTAACCCTAACCTCGGTTATTAATTAACGCGATAAAAATAGAAACATTATGGCAAAGTTCAATAAATAATAAAAAATTATTTCCTCTTCTTTAAATTTTTAAGCACCGAAAAGGCCCGGTCAACATCTTGGTCGTTAACCAAAACGGTAAACTCATTGGAAGTAGATATTACTTCTGTAATATTTATTCCCTCCCAAGCTATGGCTTTTAAAATATAATAGTAAAAGCCGGGCACCTGAATGTTGCTTTCGTGCAGTTTTAAAGTAATGGCCGATAGGTTTTCTTTTTTTAAGTGAAGTTTTTCTTCGCAAAAATATTCATCTATTAAATTGGCATATAAACCACTGATTACCAAGTTTGATTCGTGTACACCTCTAACCAAGGTGTAAAATGTATCATGATGCTGGCTTAAGGATTCGAAAACACGGGTGTGGCATTTTATGAGTGTGTTAGAGTTTTTAAAAGTATAGTCCGTTAAATCTGAACGTACAATAATATCGCCTAACATGCTCATCATTTTATCAATGCCCCTTTGTAAGCTCAAATCTACTTGCGGACTAAGACGGTTCAACGCCATTACAATGGCGCCATGTTTGGCATCTTTTAATAATATCCTGTCTATGTCGGGTTTTATTTTTCGGGCCAACGACGAAACATTGATTAAACCTTCAAATAAGGCTTCCGATAAAAAAGGTTGTGCTTTTACAACTGACTCTACAGCCTGCGGTATGGTAATCATACGATTATTTTTTTAACTAAATATAAAACGTTAAAAATATAACAAAGTGTTATAAATTAGTTTTATTTAGAGATTAAATTTTACAAATTATTTTTCTTCAATTATTTTTGGCTTTGTTGGATGCTTGTATCTTTGCAATTATCTAAGTATTTTTAAAGCTCTAATTTAACGTATATTATTTATAGAAAGTATCATGGCATTTACATTAAAAGGCGCAATAGTTGCTATTGTAACCCCGTTCTTAGATTCGGGAGAGTTAGATTGGGATTCTTTCGACAAACTCATTGATTTTCATATTGTTAACAAAACAAGTGGGATTGTGGTTTGTGGCACTACGGGTGAAACCCCTACTTTAACCGACGAGGAAGACGAAGCGCTTATTGCGCGGGCAGTAGATAGGGTAGCGGGCAGGATACCTATAATTGCAGGAAGTGGGAGTAATTGTACGCGCACAGCGGTAGCAAAAACACAAAAGGCAAAAGAATTGGGTGCCGATGCCGCGCTGGTTGTAGTACCTTATTATAACAAACCAACCGATGCCGGAATTTATCAACATTTTAAAACCTTGGCACAAGCGGTTGATATACCCATCATTCTTTATAACGTGCCATCGCGCACTGGAGCTTCCATATTGCCCGAAACGGTAGTAAGGCTTGCCAATGATTTCGATAATATTGTAGGTATAAAAGAAGCCTCGGGTATACTTGCGTGTATTACGCAAATTATTAGCAAGGCTCCTAAAGGTTTCTTGGTTTATAGTGGCGATGATTTTTTAGCATGTTCTGCTAACCTTTTAGGGGCCGATGGTTGTATATCAGTGGTTGCCAATATTATTCCAGCCCAATTTCATCAGTTAATGAAAGTGTCACTACAGGGTGACGTGGCTGCTTCGCAAGAATTGTTTTATAAGTATCAAAAGCTGATAGATTTGTGCTTTGTTGAATCAAATCCAATACCTGTTAAAACAGCATTGGCAGAAATGGGACTCTTAAAAGAGGTTTTTAGGCAACCACTTTGCGGTATGGAGGATGAAAACCGACAATTGCTTTTAAACGAGATGAGAAGTCTTAAAATAATCTAATTGAACAAATTTTTGAGTATTCTGTTCTAATTGTGTAAAAACTGTTGGATTGCTATTGCTTTTTTATTTGTTAATGGTTAGCTTGCAGTTATATTCAAATAAAATTCATTTGTATTGTGTTGTGATAATTGCAAATGAATTATTGTGTGTTGTGTTAGTTAAAAATGAAAAGGTCTTTATTTCCCCAAAATAAAGACCTTTTTCGTGTTTAATAATCATAAATAAAAAATGCCAACTCGTACAAGCTGGCATTTAATTATTAAGTGAGTCTATTATCTAACATCTCTTTACACATACATTTTGTCCCGCTGTTTCATCAACGCTTCGTCCGATATATAGTCGTCATAATCCATTTGTTTGTCGATGATGCCCGTTGGGGTAAGTTCAATGATGCGGTTGCTTACGGTTTGTATGAATTCGTGGTCGTGGCTCGAAAATAGCACAATACCTTTAAACTGTATCAATCGCTCGTTAAAGGCCTGTATCGATTCCAAGTCAAGGTGATTGGTAGGCGTATCCAAAATCATGGTATTGGCATTTTTAAGCATCATGCGTGATATCATGCATCGCATTTTTTCACCTCCCGAAAGCACCCTGCTCTTTTTATATATTTCTTCTCCCGAAAAAAGCATCTTACCCAAGTAGCCACGAATAAACATCTCGGTAGTATCACTTGAGTATTGCGACAGCCAGTCGGCAATATTAAGGTCGTTATCGAAAAATTCGCTATTTTCAACAGGCATATAAGCTGTTGTAATCGTTTGTCCCCAGCGGTATTCGCCGGTGTCAGGTTCAGTGATGTCGTTGATGATATCGAACAGCGCACTCATGGCGCGGGGATCTTTGGATAAAAAAACGATTTTATCGTTTTTTTCTACGTTAAACGAAACGTCTTTAAACAACGTCTCGCCTTCAACGGAAGCACTTAAATCGCGCACTTCAAGAATCGTGTTACCGGGATCGCGTTCGGGTGTAAAAATAATGGCGGGATACTTTCTTGTGGAAGGCTGTATTTCTTCAATGTTCAATTTCTCAATCATCTTTTTACGGCTGGTAGTTTGCTTGCTTTTGGCCACGTTGGCACTAAAACGGGCAATAAACTCCAAAAGCTCCTTTTTCTTTTCCTCTGCTTTTTTGTTTTGGTTCTGCTGCTGGCGAAGAGCTAATTGGCTCGATTCGTACCAGAAACTATAGTTACCCGAGAATATCTGAATTTTACCAAAGTCAATATCCACGGTATGCGTACAAATAGAATCCAAGAAGTGACGGTCGTGCGAAACAACCAGCACCGTATTTTCAAAGTGGGTAAGATAATTTTCGAGCCAGCTCACAGAGTCCAAGTCCAAATCATTGGTGGGCTCATCTAGCAGTAGGTTGTCGGGCTTGCCAAAAAGTGCACGTGCCAACAAAACTTTTACTTTTTCCTTACCACTTAAATTGCGAAGCAAACTGTTGTGTAAATGTTCCTTAATACCCAATCCGCTTAAAAGGCTGGCAACATCGCTCTCGGCGTTCCAGCCGTCCATTTCTGCAAATTTTTCTTCCAGTACTGAGGCTTTTATGCCGTCTTCATCCGTGAAATCTGCTTTTGCGTACAGGGTATTTTTTTCGTTCAGCACGTCCCAAAGGGTGGTATGACCCATCATTACGATATCCATTACCGACAAGTCATCAAATTCGTGGTGATCCTGTTTAAGTACCGATAAGCGTTCGCTTGGTCCAAAAATAACGGTTCCTCCCGTTGGGTCAAGCTCACCGCTTAATATCCTTAAAAAGGTTGATTTTCCTGCTCCATTGGCACCAATAATGCCATAACAATTGCCTTGGGTAAACTTTAAATTCACATCCTGAAAAAGTGTTCTTTTGCCGAATTGAATCTTTAAATTTGAAACTGTAATCATGTATTATATTTTTTGCTTTAATCCTGTTTGTTCACAAAATGGGCGCAAAGGTAGCTATTAATATTGAGCATGTTGCGATGTGTTACAATTTTCTTGTTGCCCAATCATGGAATATTGAAGATGTTTAGGGCTGCATGCTTGCCACAATATCTTTGTTAAGAAATTGCTTGTATTACCTGCAGATTGCAGAATAATGTGTATTTTAGCCTGAAATGTAATTTTTAATTTTGTAATCGTTATGATGAGAAACTTATTATTCGCCGCCATCATTTTGTTATTTGGCGCATGTGCCTCTGTAAAAGAAACATCTATACAGCAACCTTTGCAAGTGCTTGTTAGCGATAGTTTAATAAATACATTTGAAATGCAGAGAAAGGGCATTGATTTTTATGCTACGGGATACGATGACCAATGGGTTTTGGAGATCGGGTTTGATAAAATAGTCAAGTTTTCATCTCCTAAAATTGATAAAAAATTTGAGGTAAACATTAAAACTTTGGGCGAAGGTTTAAAAGGATCGGATGCCACGTATCAAGTTGCCAATGGCGATGGTGAACTCACTATCATCATAAAAACAAAGGAAAAACCTAAGGCTGATAAGGATGCCTTACCTTTTGATGTTAGCTTAAGTTTTAACGATTTACATAGCAAAAAGGAACATACGTTTACGGGTGAAGGCGAGTTTTATGGTGCCATAGCCTTACATGATATTTGGGTATTGGAACAAATAAATGGCGAAAAAAATGAGATAGCTCAGGGTATGCAACGCCCAAATATGGAAATACATCTGGACAAGAGTCAAGTAATGGGAAATTTAGGGTGTAACACTTTTACTTCGGATGTTTATTTTGGGCGAGAACAAATCAGTTTTTCATATCTCATGAGCACTAAAATAGCCTGTCCAAATTTACAGTTAGAACAAAGATTTGTAAAGGTGATGAGTAATACAACATTTAATTATAGGTTTGAAGCGTTGCAATTGATATTGGAAAACGAAACGGATACCCTAACCTTTAGAAAAACAGATTGATAGAAATTCGTATCGCAACATTTAAAGAACTTCGGGATCACATTGCTACAAATCCCATAATCCCATAATCTCTTTAATCCTTTTAATCCCTTTAATCTTTTAATCCTTCTATTAACCTAATCTCAAAACTTTAAACTCAAACTTAATTTATAAAACTATCTTTGCAAACTCAAATTTAAAACAATGGCAGAAATAGGTAAATACAATGTATTAAAAGTGGTAAAGGATTTGGACTTTGGCCTTTATTTAGATGGAGGTGAAGACTTGGGTGAAATATTGATACCACGACGATATGTGCCTGTTAACTGCACCGTTGATAGTGAGTTGGAGGTGTTTATTTATCTCGATTCGGAAGATAGGTTAATTGCCACCACGGAAATGCCTGACGCTACTGTTGGTCAGTTTGCATTTTTAGAGGCTGTATCTGTAAGTCAGGTGGGTGCTTTTATGAATTGGGGATTACCCAGAGATTTGCTGGTGCCTTTTCGCGAACAGAAGATGGATATTGAGAAAGGTAAAGGCTATGTGGTGTATGTTTATTTGGATGATGAAAGCCGTAGGATTGCCGGATCAACCAAAATAGAGAAGTTTTTAGATAACCTGCCCCCTCAATATAGCGAAGGACAAGAGGTTGATTTAATGGTGTTTCATCAATCCGAACTTGGGTACAAGGCAATTGTTAACGGTATACACACCGGCATATTGTACACCAATGAGGTTTATCGAAATCTAAAAAAGGGCGATAAACTAAAAGGTTATATAAAAAAGGTTAGGGAGGACGATAAAATTGACTTGGTGCTTGAAAAACCGGGTTACGGTAAGGTGGATGGCATTGCACAATCACTGCTCGACAGGTTAAAAAAAGCCAATGGCTTTATTGATATTACGGATAAAAGTCCATCTGATGAAATTGCCCGTCGCTTGGGTATAAGTAAAAAGAATTTTAAAAAAGCAGTAGGATCACTTTATAAACAAAAAATTATTGACATAGAGGCAGGCGGAATACGTTTGTTGGAATAATCTACATCTGTGCTTTTCCTTAATTAACTAAATTACAAGGACGGTACTTGATGGTAAAATGAAACGTAGATCCTTGGTTTGGTAGAGATTCGAGCCAAATATGGCCACCTAACATTTCTACACATGCTTTTGTAATAGGTAATCCTAAACCGGTTCCTCCATAGTTTTTTTCGGTGTTACTGCTGGCTTGAATAAAGCGGTCGAAAACACGCTCTTGTTTGTCGGTTTCAATTCCAATACCTGTGTCGCTCACAAAAAATTGTAGCATATCTTCTTTTAACGAATAGCCCACAGTAATGCTTCCTTCCATAGTAAATTTTAATGCATTACTGAGGAGGTTTTCGAGTATTTGTCGCAATCGGGTGGGGTCGGTGTTTATGCACAGGGGGGTATCAGGAACTTGCAACAAAATCTTAACGGGTCGCTGTCTTTCTATTATTTGTTTCGAGTAAATTTGTATTAGTTCGTTTAACAACTCGTGTAGCAGAATAGGCTCTGGATTTGGCTTTATAAAACCAGAATCAAGCTTAGAAATATGGATGATGTCGTTTATAATACTTAGAAGGTGGTTCCCACTATTACTTATGATGGTAGCGTAACGTTTAATATCTTCGGGGTTCTCATATAGATTTTCTGTTAAAACTGTGGCAAAACCTATAATGCCGTTTAGTGGGCTTCGAATCTCGTGACTCATATTAGCCAAAAAAGCCGATTTTAATCGGTCGCTTTCTTCTGCTTTTTCCTTGGCCTGCTCCAGTTTCCTCGTCATGGCCTTTCGGTCGGTAATATCTAATTTAACCGAAACAAAATGCGAGATTCCTTCTTTTTCAGTATAAATAGGGGAGGTAATGGTTTTTTCCCATATTAGTTCGCCATTTTTCTTTTTGTTCAAAAATTCGCCTTGCCATATTTGGCCGTTCAATATGGTTTCCCAAAAGTTTTGATAAAATTTATCATCATGGAATCCAGACTTGAAAATATTACATTTTTTGCCAATGAGTTCCTTGTTACTGTAACCGGTTGAAATAGTGGTGAATGGGTTGGCATAATCTATAATGCCCTCTTTGTTGGTGATAATAATACTGGTTGGATTTTGTTCTATGGCCATCAATAGTTTAGCATTGTTAGCTTCGGCATTGCATTGCAATTGTACGTTTACCAGCATCTGCGCAAATACTTTAATCATTTGTTTTTCATCAGACGTGAAAGCATGGTGTTGGTTTACAAAATCAAAGCCAATGAAACCCGCACATCTATCACTGTGCATTAATGGTATTGTAAGCAAGCTTTTAACACCCTGCTGTTCCAGAATATCTCTGGTGGACTTAACCGGATACCTTGATACATCAAGTATTTCGACATCTTCACCTTTATTATGTTTGATTATCCACTCCCCAAATTCCGAAAATGGCACAGCCTGAAGATGGTGAATTTGTGGCTCAATATCCCGTTGACAGTATTCGTTGGTATTTATGGCTATTTGTTTTTCATTGTCGTAATTAAATATATAGCTCCTGTCGGCTCCCACAAAATTAGCCATTTTCTTAAGTGAATTATTTATGGCTTCCGGGGTTTTATGAAGCGGGATGTTTATAAAAGTGGAAGCGAGCTCAATGATCGCTCTACGCAATTCTAGCTGATTTTCTAGTTTTTCTTCGGCTTGTTTGTGTTTACTGATATCACTTATGGTACAATGAATGGTGGTTTCGCCTTCAAAGTGAATCGCCTTGCCTACTATTTCAACATCTATTTCTCTACCATCTTTATGCCTAAGTTTGCTTTGGAATTTTTCGATATGAGAATCATTTAAAACTGTCTGCAGTTTGCTAAGTAGCAGAGGTAGCAGGTGCGATGGTACAAATTGAGTAAATGAGCTGCCAAGTATTTCATTATTATTATAACCCAAAAATTCGTGTTGGCGATCGTTTACAAACATAAGTTTGCCTTTTTTGTCTAATACCGCTATTATATCGGTGGTGTTATCTACTATTATCCTGTATTTTTGTTCGGTATTTTGTAGGATTTCTTCAATTTCTTTTTGCTCCGTTATATCTATGGCACTGCAAACCACGTAGTCCACTTCTCCTTTGCTGGTTAGTTTTGGCGCTTTGGTGATGGACAAATACTTGCGGCCTGCGTTTTTACTGGTAATCCAACTATAGGTTCGTGCAGATTTTTTACTTGCGAATACTTTAACGTTGGCCTGATAATAGTCGTCGGCTTCATTTTTAGGCAGCATGTCGTAGATATCGCAATTACATACTTGCGCTAAATCCCAACCTAAAAAGTTGGCATGGGCTTTATTGGCCTGCCCATATGTACGAGGGCTTTTCAAATACCATATCTGATGGGGAATATCTTCAATTGAGATGTTGTTTACTGAAGTTTCCGATGAAGATATATTTCCGCAATTTCCAGCAATTTTAATAATCTTCTTTGTCATGCCCATTAGGAGTTAAATGTAACATCGAATATTAGTAGCGGCTCAACCAAATTTAACATTTTTTTTGGAAAAACTACACTCTGCAACGGTGTTTTATGCAAAATGTTCTGTAATTGCCTTATAATTCCAATGAATTGAATCGTGCATATCAACATAAAAACACTATTTTTGCTAAATACAATTGAAATAAACTAACCTTACTGAGTTCAATGTATTGGTTGTCAGAGCCTTGAGTCTTGGTTGAAATTATAAAAACAAACCTTAGAATGAAGAATTTAAAAGTAAATAGTTTGTGGCTGTTACTATTGGTGTTGCTGTTTGGTGTATCCTGTATTCCACAAAAGGAATTGTTATACCTGCAAGACAAAGAGTCTGTAGTTAACTACGAGAAGGCTGAAGTGATTACTGGAAAATATATTTTGCAGCCCAACGATTATCTTTTTATTCAGGTATCTACATTCGACCCGAAAATATCGGAGTTTTTTAATTCAACTCAGGGAGGAAATCAAACGCAAAGTTCCCAAAGCAATATGTTTATGTACATGATTGATGACCAAATGAACATAGATTTTCCATATGTAGGAAAAATTAACCTCAAAGGCTGCAACCTGGAATGTGCTCGATTAAATATAATGGAAGGTCTAAAGCCTTTTTTAAAGGATGCCAATTTAATAGTTCGCTTGGGTAGTAATGCTTTCACCATTTTGGGCGAGGTGCGAGGTCCTGGTCAGCATAAAATGAGCAAGGATCAAATAACCATATTTGAGGCCATAGGCATAGCCGGAGACTTAACTGCATTTGGTAAGAAGAAAGATGTTAAAATTGTGAGACCTCAACCCGACGGAACCTATAAAACCATTGTGGTAGATATTACGGACAGCAAGATAGTAGGCTCTGATAAATATTTTATTTACCCCAACGATTTTATCTATGTTCGCCCTATACGCGCCAAGCAATTAGGTATAGGCGAATCATTTAGCCTAGGTGTTTTTTCCTCTTTGCTAGCCCTTACGCTTACTGTTTTAACCTTGACCCGACGATAGATATAAAGTGTACGGATATGCAAAAAATGCCAAACAGCTCCTCACCCGATACAGGCTTAAATATAAACCTAGATTACAAAAAGTTACTTAGAGACATCCTTAGGTATTGGTGGCTCTTTGCCATAACGGTGCCCATAGCCCTTGGAGGCGTATATTTGCGGCACCGTTGGGTAAATGAGATACACAGTGCCTCCATGCGTATTTTAATGGAGGAGAG
>JAGXIP010000231.1 GCA_024635585.1 Saccharicrinis sp.
AAATATGCCTTGGGGTAGAAATAGAGCAAGTAGATCTTGGGATAGTTCTGTTTTCAATCTTGATATATTTATTTTGACCCTCTATATTTAACAGCAAAATAAACCAATTTTTTCCTCAGACCCAAATATTGTGCGTGATCCCAAAACGTGGGCAATTTTGCAATCTATTCTAAAGAAGTTATCTCATCTTACCATCAAATAAGGGAGAGAGGTCAAGCTCTCATATTGTTTGCAAAATGGCTAGGTTACAAGCAAGTAACAATTGAAATAGAACACAATCAAAGAGCAAAAGGTAAATCAGGTTACAATTTAATGAAACTGCTATCGCTTGCATCTGAAAATATAATTTGTCAATCCAATAAACCACTAAAGCTTTTTATTCGTTTTGGCATTTTTATGTCTTTTATATCAGTCTTGTACGGATTATTCTTAATTTACAGAAAACTTTTTCTAGATATTGCACTTGGCTGGACCGGTATAATGGTTTCTGTGTTCTTTATTGGAGGTCTATTATTTGCCAATCTGGGGGTTATAGGTATCTACCTTGGGAAAATATTTGACGAAACAAAAAATAGACCCTTATATCTTATAAAAGATAAAACTGGATTTAATGAGGAGAAGCACAGCTAATAATGGGAAAAGTATTAATAATTGGCGCCAATGGTTTTTTGGCTAAACACCTAGTAATAGCTTATTTAAATAAATCTGTTCAGGTTGACTGTGTTGTGCATAACAACACATCAAATCTAACAGACATACTACCCAAAGAAAGCAAAATATTTAACATCGATAAACTAGAAACAATTAAGGACTTTTATGATGTGATTTTTTTAACCGCTTCGTACATTCCATATCATAACATGGATAAAGCGGATATAAAGTTAGTTGAAACAAATATGCTGCTTCCCTATAGAATTGCCAATAAATTTCCCTTTACTAGAATAGTTTATACCTCAAGCGTATCCGTACATGTTCCTACTTCACATACAATCAATGAAAACTCACCGATTGGCACAAAAAACCTTTATGGTTTAAGTAAATTTGGTGGAGAAATATTTTTAAAATTTCATCCTAATGCAATAATTCTTCGCTTTTCGTCACTTTATGGTAAAGGAATGACAGAGAAAACTTTCATTCCTCAATTAATTCGCACGGCAAAAGAATTTGGTATCGTTAATATCTACGGAAAAGGAAATCGACAGCAAGACTATTTATACATTAAAGATGCTGTGCAGCTTTGCTTAATGGCTGCTACATCTGATAAAACGGGCGCTTACCTAGGTGTGTATGGAAAATCCATAAGCAATCTGGATGTTGCTAACACTATTGCAGATATTTTACCCAATATTATAATTCAACATAAAGGAGAAGATGCCTCACCTTCAGCTTTTTATAATAATAAGAAAGCTCAAGAACAACTTAGTTTTACTCCACAATGGAGCATACACAACGGCCTAAAGGATATGATAAATGAATAAGGTAGTATTAGTTACTGGCATAGGTGGCAATGTAGGTCAAGGAATTTTAAGGAATATTCGTAATAACTTCCCTACCATTAAATTAGTTGGAACAAACACAGTATATCATAGTGCAGGAAATCATTTTTGTGATAAGGTATATGAAGTTCCTTTTTCTATGCATAAGGATTACATTTCTACTATAGTTGCGATTTGTGCAGCGCAAAAAGTAGATCTTATTATTCCAGCAACCGATTATGAAGTATACTATTTAGGGGAACAGAAGGAACATTTACCAAAAATAGCTGCAACCGAATCTAAAACTGCACAAAACTTTATCAATAAATATAAAACTTGGGAATTATTTCAACAAGCTAATATTCCGTTTGCTAAGTCATTTCTCCCTAGCCAATACAAAAACAACTTTACAAACTGCATTGTAAAACCTGCTGAAGGTAGGGGATCCAGAGGCATTGAGATAAACCCTCCCTCACCAAGTTCCTTTTCAGACGACTTTATTGTTCAAGAATTGATTGAAGGTGTCGAAATTACAACCGCATTTTATGTCACTTCCGAAAGAGAACTTCACAGTTTGATTACGTTTACTAGAGAGCTATATGCCGGTGCTACTAATAAATGCGAGGTAACCTTTGAATATAATGAATTATTAAAACCAATTATTCTGGATATTATTAAACACTTTAATGTACAAGGGTCAATAAATCTTCAGTCCATAGTTCGAAATGGAAAAATATTTCCATTCGAAGTTAATTGTAGAATATCGGGCACAAATTCCATTCGAGCTAACTTTGGTTTCGAAGATGTAAAATATACAATTGAAGAATTTCTATACGGTAATAAACCAAGTAATTCAATTGTAAAAAAAGGAACTGCATTTAGAGTATTAATGGACATCATTTATCCAGACATATCTGAGACTGAAATTAATGACAAATCAAAATCATATATTTATTAAAAAAATGGGAATTAAAATTATTTATTTTGATGTTGCTCATACGCTCTTATATAAACCTCAAGTTTACGAAGAGATTCTGAATATACTTCACAAACACGATTTCAACCACAGTTTGGCTCATGTAAAGGAAATTCACAAACTGGTATCAGAAGTATTTATCTTTCCCGATGTCACCTCTGAGAGCTTCTATACAGAATTTAATGCAAGTTTATTGTATGCCTTAGGTGTAATTCCGAATGATGCAATATTAAAAGATCTGTTTTTTGCTTGTAAAAATCTGCCTTGGGAAAAGTTTCCTGACACCGTAATACTTGATAAACTAAATTTTCCTTTAGGTATCATCTCTAATTGGAATAGTAAATTAAAAGAACAATTAGCCAAATATTTTAACATTGATTTGTTCGAGAATATTATTATTTCGGAAAAAGAAAGATTAAGAAAACCAACTAGCGACTTTTACGATTTGCTTTTAAAAGACGGAAAATATAAACCCGAAGAAATTATATATTTGGGCGACTCATTAAAACTAGATATTGCTCCTGGATTAAGTAAAGGCATACGCTCCATATTAGTAGACAGAGATAATTTTTTCCCTTTTTATACAGGTGAAAAAATCAATGATTTAAGAGAATTAAACAATCTTATTTATGGGTAAAACTATAGCAATAATAGGCTCAGGCGATCTTGGCCAATTAATAGCCTACCACACATTGGCAATGGAAGTTTACTCTAAAGCAGTATTTTTTGATGATTTCAAACACCCAGGAGAAAAAATAGGTTTGGGAGTTGTGATAGGTGGTATTTCTAAAATTGGGAGTTCTTATTTAAAAGGAGAGTTTAATGAATTAATAGTTGGAATTGGTTATAATCACATGCAACTAAGAAAAGACTTATTCAATAAATTTTATCCAAGCATTTCTTTTGCTACAATAATACATAAATCATCATATGTGGATAAATCAGTTAAAATTGGGAAAGGGGTATTTATATTACCTGGATGTACCATCGATTATAATTCAACAATAGAAGATAATGTATTACTGAACACAGCCTGCACTATAGCACATGACTCAATTGTTTGTAGTCACTCATTCTTATCACCAAGAGTTGCAATGGCGGGATTCTCTAAAATAGGCGAATGCTGTGTTATTGGTATAAATTCAACAATTATAGATAATATTACAATAGCTGAAAATACTAAAATCGGCGGAGGGTGTGTCGTTGTGAAAGACATTGAATATCCAGGACTTTATGTAGGTATTCCTGCAAAAAGAATAAAAGATAGCATTTAACAATGCTTGTAAATGAGGTTAAACTCATTTCTAACCGCCTAAAAAAACACTTTATGCAAACTGAGGCAAAAAAAATATGACTATTCATAATTGACACCTCAAACATAACAAGTAACTCAATTATAACAAAATAATATAGCTGTATGTACTTCATACGAAAAGATAGGCTATAAAAAAACTTATCGCAAAATTCATAGACATAGTTGGCGGACAGATTTAATTTTTGATTATCGATATAAACCATGATCCCATTTAACAAACCCTACCTAACCGGCAAAGAGGCCCATTATTTATACCAGGCGGTATACTCGGGCCATATCAGCGGCAACGGTATTTATACAAAAAAGTGCCAGGCTTTTTTTGAGGAGCGTTGGGGCTTTAAAAAAACCTTGCTCACCACCTCGTGCACCGATGCGCTAGAAATGTGCGCTATGCTATTGAATATTGAGCCGGGCGACGAGGTTATTGTGCCCTCCTATACTTTTGTAAGCACTGCCCTAGCCTTTGTGCGCCAAGGCGCTAAAATAGTATTTGCCGACAGTCGTGCCGATCATCCCGGTATGGACGAGGATAAAATTGAGCAACTGATAACGCCCAAAACCAAAGCCATAGTGCCCGTACATTATGCCGGTGTGGCTTGCGATATGGGTAAAATTATGGGCATAGCCAACAAACACCATATTTTTGTGGTAGAAGATGCCGCCCAGGCCATCGACAGCTATTATACTATCGCAGACGAAAAGTCCCCTTTAGGGGATTTAGGGGTAAAACTTCCCTTAGGTTCTATCGGCCACCTGGGCTGTTTTAGTTTTCACGAAACCAAAAACATACAATGTGGCGAGGGAGGTTTACTAGCTATTAATGATGAACGCTTCTTCAAACGTGCAGAAATACTATGGGAAAAAGGCACCAACCGGGCTGAGTTTTTCAGAGGTGAAGTGAATAAATATGGATGGGTAGATACGGGCAGTAGTTTCTTACCCAGCGAACTCAACGCATCCTTTTTATATGCCCAACTAGAGAACTTAACAGACATTCAAAACCGCCGAAAAACCATTTGGCAAAACTATTACTATGGTTTGAAACATTTGGAAGAAAAAGGCTTAATTAGCCTTCCTCACCTACCTGAATATGCCGCCAACAATGGTCATATGTTCTATCTGGTTTGCAACACACCCGATGAGCAAACAAGGCTTATATCAGCACTAAAAAAGGAGGACATACATGCGGTGTTTCATTATTTAAGTCTGCACAATAGCGAGTATTACAAGGGTAAATACGAAGGTGGCGCACTCATGCAAGCCGATAGATACAGCGACTGCTTACTCAGGCTACCTTTGTTTTATGAATTGGCTGACTTACAATTAATTATCAACAGTATAACTTCATTAATCAAAAATAAGTAGTATGCTAACTCCATTACAGATAGGTATATATACAGCAATTTTTATTGGCTATTTAATAACTATCTATATAATTGGTGCAATTATTAATTCCTTTATTCATATTAAGGTAACTAGGAAGGCACCATTCACGGAGCTGTTTTATGGAGCTATTTTTATCGTTTTAATAACTGCTATTATCTCAACGCGTGGTTTTACTGTTTATATAGGTCTTACTACACTGTTTATCTTCCTGTACTTTAAGTTTCGGGTCAAATTAAACCAACCCAATCAGTTTCATTTCCATCCTCATTTTTATAATATACTTATTATCATTGGGGCCGGACTATTCTTCTTTGCCCTAAATTTAACTTTATATTTATCCTCAAAAGGTCAAACAGAAATACCTCACGAAGATTACTTATTTTACAGCAAATTAGCGAATAACCTCTTCCATGGTTTTGAAGGACTTGATTATAATTCTTATACGCTAGGTATTATCAATTATAAAAAATTAATGCCCTATCATTATTTCGAACTTTGGTTGGCTGTTCCTGCCATCTTGGTCACGAACAATCCGGTCTGGTCATTATTACTCATTGCTTACCCCTTATTATTTACCATTACTTTTTTGGGTATTCTCACATTAACGACTCATTTTATCTCTTCATGGCCCTTACGTATTCTTTCATCTTTAATGCTGTTCATGCTAGGAGGATGGCAATTCGATTTTATGCACGAATTTTTAGCACGTAACTATACAGGTTTTTTTACAGACACTACTATTTTTAGTCAGTTTGGTAAAAAATATGGTATTATTTATATCAGTATCCTATATAGCTTTATTAAATACATTGAAAGGAAACCCATTCTATTTCTATTGGGATTAACAATAGCAGCATACTTTTATCCAACACTAATGCCGGGTGTAGCCTTGTATTATATATATATATTACTTTTGAAAATCTTAAAAACAAAAAAGATCAATTGGTTCGTAGCAATTCAGCTCTTAACCATCCTGTTTCCCATCATCTTTTACACTATCAATAAACTAGTATTTAATAATTCTGAACCGACCACTTTAACAGTCAACCATTTTAAGTTACAATATGGATCCGGTGCCTGGTTTGTCTATATATTTTTATTAAGCTTCGGAATTTTAATCCCTTTTCTAGTCAAATCGCTAAAAACACTACTAGTAAATTATCGTTCCCTTTTTACAATTACACTTTTCTCATTATCAACAGGCTTTCTTCTTAGCATAACGATACCTTTACAGCGCGATCAAATACAACTATTTAGTAATACACTTCCGCTCTTCATCATTTTAATGTATATAGTTTTTCTAAGTTTATTAAAACAAAAAACAACAATCGTCTTGCTGTTGTTAGGTATTATCTCCTCCTACACCTTCTTTAATAACTACAAAAAACAACTGGATTTTAATAGAACAGTTGACCAAGTTACACCTTACAATTTAAAAAGTGATTTGGAAGCGATAATTGAAAAATATGATAAAAACACCTGGTATGGATTTTATTGGGATCAAAATAAGATAAAAAAACTGGATAAGTACTCAAATTTATTCCTCTCCAGCAACTTTGGTTTCTTGAAAATACACGGTTTTATGAATGCCATTAATTTAAGTAACCTACCTAATGAACAAAAGATTTGGTTATATGATGAACCATTTCAGCGAACACCTTATAATATGAACTATCACACATCCTTAGAATCTTTCTTAGAAATTAAATCAATTGCATTCACCATTGATTCATTGAACCAAGTTAACTATATAAAGTAGCTCAATGCCAATTACATTATCAATAATCATCCCTGTAAAAAACGGCATATCCACTATTTGTCAATGCTTAGATGCTATTTTTGCACAGACTCTGATTGAACAAACAGAGGTCATTGTCATTGACAGTGGCAGCACAGATGGCACATTGGAAGCACTAAAAAAGTATACCCTCCGTTTATATCAAATCCCTCCTGAAGAATTTAACCATGGCGCCACGCGCAACTATGGGGTGAGCTTGGCCAAAGGGGAATTAATATACTTCCCGGTGCAAGATGACGTACCCATCAACTCAAAAATAGTTGAACGGATGGCAAGCCATTTTAGAAATACATAACCTTTTGCACCACTAAATTTTTAATTTTTTAAGCCATCATAGATAAATTCACTATTATTACTAATTGCCACCATATTCCCATTGTACAAGAGAAGTAGGCATTGTGGCATAAAATGATAAAAAAATGGCAATCGCCTTCTTATTTTATTAATTTGCAACGTTTATTAAATTGTTAAAAATCTAAATTATGAATTTAAAATTTTTCTTAAAACACTATATTCTTAGGAAATTCGAGCAAAGGTTTATAATCCCTCAATATGGCTATAAGAGGAAAACAATTTTAGAGTATTCAAAGAAGTACAATTCAAAAACTTTCATTGAAACTGGAACATTTTTGGGAGATACAACTAATTATATGAAAGATTTCTTTGATACTTTATATACAATAGAACTTCAACCTGATTTATATTTAAAGGCGAAAAAAAGATTCGAGAAAGATGAAAAAATAAAAGTTTTGCTAGGAGATAGTTCTGTGGTTTTAAAATCATTAAACGTAGAAAATAATGGAAATTCTTTATTTTGGTTAGATGGGCATTATTCGTCAGAATTTATACTTGGTGATGAATTGATTGAAACAGCCAAAGGAAAAAAAGACACCCCAATTATGGAAGAGTTATCAATAATATTAAAAATTGGATTGCAACAAAATGTAATTTTAATTGATGATGCGAGGTGTTTTAATGGAGAGAATGATTATCCGACAAAAAAACAACTATTTAGTTTTTTAATACAGCAAAACATATCTCAATCGCAGATTTCCATCAAAAAAGATATAATACGTATAGTACCTCTAAAAAATACTTAAATAAAAATACTTTCATTCGTATATAATTTGATTTTTAATTGTTGGATAGCCTCCCGATTCATCGGGAGAACTCGCCAGCACATTTTCACCCCTATTTATGATTCGCGGATCATGCTCCTTTCATAGAGATTGGTGAAAATTTCAAAATTACACTGTCATTGTTATTCATTTATAAATAGACAATTAACCATTTGTTACTAACTGATGCCTAGGATTTCAATAATCATCCCCGTCAAAAACGGTATATCCACCATTAAGCAATGTCTGGATGCTATTTTTGCACAAACGCTCATTGACAAAACCGAAGTCATCATTATCGACAGCGGAAGCACCGACGGAACGCTGGACATTATAAAGCTATACCAGGTTCGCCTGTACCAAATACCTCCCGAAAGCTTTAACCATGGCGCCACACGCAACTATGGGGTGAGCCTTGCTAAAGGAGAGTTTGTGGTAATGACGGTTCAGGATGCGATTGCTGCTGATCGACATTGGTTGGAGAAAATGGCTGATCATTTCAAAGACCCAAAGATAATGGGAGTATGTGGTCAACAAATTGTACCTCATCATAAGAATAAAAATCCACATGCCTGGTTTCGACCTGTAAGTGAACCCAGAGTTGAGAAAATAGGTTTTAGTGATCCTAATCAATACATATCTCTTTCACCAGAGAAGAAACGTCAAATAAGTAGCTTAGATGATGTAAATGCCATGTACCGTAAGAATGCCTTATTAGAAATGCCCTTTAGAAAAATGGCATTTGGCGAGGACATGTTGTGGGCAAGTGATGCATTTGAAAAAGGTTTTTATTTGGTATATGACATGAGTGCCCGTGTGGAACATTATCATTTTGAAACCTATTCCCATACTTATAATAGAGTTATAACAGAACTGTACTTCGAATATAAATACTTTTCTTACTTAAGACATACAAGATTAAAAATCAAAGATTTTATTTTGATTTTTTACAGAAATTTCAAATATAAGGCTAAATTCAACTGGATAGTGCATAATTGGCTTATATTATTTGCTAAACACAAAGCCTTTAAGGATATACAAAAAGCCATAAAATCAGACAACCTTGACACTTTTTACGCAAAAAAGATAAAATCAATACCAATAGGAAGACAAAAGAACATTTAAAGTAATTTTTTCAATGAATAAACCTCTGCTAAAAATAAATTATTCCGATTTCTGGAAAGGATTTGACAAAACCAACAATCTCTTTAGTAATTTACTAACACCACATTTTGAATTAGAAATTTCAGAAACGCCTGACGTACTAATTTATTCATGTTTTGGCTATAATTTTAGAAACTATAAATGCCATCGAATATTTTATACTGGCGAAAATGTTAAACCCAATTACTTTGATTGTGATTTCTCACTAACCTTTTATCACGACACCTTTAAGGGTAGAAACCTGAGACTGCCTTTATATATGTTTTCGCCTGTAAGATCGTTACTCAATGCACCTAAGGATCCAGACCAAATATATATGCAAAAAAGTAAGTTTTGTAATATTGTAGTTAGCAATTCCAAATGTCCTACTAGAAATAAATTCTTCCACTTGCTTAATAGTCATAAACGAGTCGATTCTGGCGGAAAATATCTTAATAACATTGGAGGCCCTGTAAAAAACAAACTTGATTTTATTTCACAATACAAATTCACACTTGCTTTCGAAAACAAAAGCACCCCCGGATATGTGACTGAAAAACTTATTGAACCAATGATGGTTAATAGTATCCCGATCTATTGGGGAGATACAGAAGTATCAAAGGACTTTAATCAGAATAGTTTTATTAATGCCCATAATTTTTCTTCTTTTAACGAATTAGCAAAATATATTATTGAAGTTGACAATAATGAAAAACTATATAAACAAATTATACAAGAACCCTATTTATTGACCCCTGGCCCTTTATGTCAGGACTATACCTATCTCTCAAATAATCTGAAAGAAATTGTAGAGTCTTTAAGAAAAGTTGTTCCGGTACATTCAAAACTAATAAGGAGCAGCCAAAGCACCATCAATATTTTTAAAAAGAGAGTATTGGTAAAAACTCTAAAAATACCTTATTGGCAAGCATAAACTTTTTATACGTATTAAATATACTTAGTAAGTAGTACAGAATACCACTTACTAAAAATAGATATTTAGCATTCAAAAAATATTGAATTAAAACGCTACACAATGAATGACTTACCTTTGGTTAGTATATTAACTACCGTTTATAATAGAGAAAAGTATTTAACCGATTGCATTAATAGCATCCTTAATATAAATTATTCAAATTGGGAGTTAATTATTGTTGATGATTGTTCAAAGGATAACTCTTACCAAATAGCCGGTACTTTTGCCAAAAAAGACAAACGCATCAAAATTTTTCAGAATGAAAACAATTTGGGTGATTACCCCAATAGGAATAAAGCTGCTTCTTACGCAAAAGGCAAATACATAAAGTACTTGGATGCAGATGATACCATTTATAAATATTCATTAGATTACATGGTAGAAGCGATGGAAAAAAACCCAACAGCTGCTTTGGGCATATCCTTTAACACAATTGATGATAAATGGCCCTACCCTCAATTGTGCGAACCTAATATTACGATCAAATCAGAGTACTTAGGTAAAAGCCTTTTAGGCTGTGGCCCTTCGGCGTCCATTATAAAAAGAGATGTCTTTATTGATATGAATGGTTTTTCAGGAAAACAATACATTGGCGATCATGAACTATGGTTAAAGTTAGCTTGTGTTTTTCCCATAGTAAAATTACAGCCTTCATTAATCTGGTGGAGAGTGCATGATGAGCAACAAATTGCCAGTGAAGAGAAAAATATTAAAATTCGAAATGTACGGTTTCAGCTTTCAAAAAGTCATTTGATAGCAAACAAGTCTTTTTTTAGTCCAGATGAATATACTTTAGCTGAATGCAGATTAAAGCAAAACTATGCACGAGGTCTTTTAAAACAATTACTTACCAATAAAAAATGGAAAGATTTTTATCTTTTATTCAAATGGTCTAACCTTAGTCTTGCTGAATTATTGTCAGGATTTAAAGGTTATATATACCAATAAATATAAAATTGAATTCTTTTAGATAGCTTTAATCTTATGGCTCGCATACTTTTTATTTTAGATTCATTTTTCCCATACAACAGAGCAGGAACAGAAGTTTATGTGTTAAATCTCTCAAAATACTTAAAAACTCAAAATTGGGATGTAAATGTATTGATTGCCACATCATCTCATATAACAGATTATAATTATGAGGGTATTCCTATATACACATTTGATGTACCCAAACATCCAATATCCAAGGAATTAAATGGTTTAATTCCACCCCGAGGCATTGACCTATTTATAAAAAGGGTGAAAGAAATAAATCCTGATCTAGTTCATTTTCATTCCTTTGGACGCGCCATTAATGGCTACCATTTAAAAGAGGTTAAAGAACTAGGAATAAAAACGGCCTTCACTCCTCATTTAGGTAGTTTTTTTTGTATCAAAGGTGATTTAAGATTAAATGGCACTCAAAACTGTGATGGTTATGTAACTCATCAACGCTGCATGGCGTGTCTATTTAACACCAAAGGATATCGCAAGTCGACTTCTAACATCCTCAGTTACTCAGTTAATCAACTAGTTAAATTATCCTTTATTCATAAAAGGCTACCACCTGCCCTCTTTCAGGCTCATCATCGTCAGTCTGAAATAGAGCGTGTTAACCAATACGCTGATTTGATCTTCTCCATTGCACCCTGGATACAAGAAACATTTATAATCAATGGTATTAAAAATGCTCAATTGATTCCTCAAGGCATCAACCCACTATTCATTAATAATTTATCAAAAAATTGTCCTAGGCCAGAAGATTCTGTTATAAACTTTGCATTTATTGGAAGGATGCATCCCATTAAAGGTTTTCATGTATTGATGGAGGCTCTCTCTAAAATTAATTCCGCTAGATACAGGCTTCATGTGATTACAATAAAGAGTGAAGATGATAATGAATACTATATGAATGCAAGACAATGGGCCGATGAGAAAAATCAGGTTAGTTGGAACGAAAATCTTTCACCAAACGAAATACTATCATACTATTCAACAATTGATTGTTTAGTTCTCCCCTCTATTAATGAAATGGCTCCATTAGCCAGTCTTGAAGCACTCGCTCAAAAAAAGCTGATAATCTGTTCTGATATACCAGCTTTTCGT
>JAGXIP010000232.1 GCA_024635585.1 Saccharicrinis sp.
ATTCGAATTTCCGTAAGCTGTTTGCGGATTGGGGATAACATTTTCAGTGAGGGAATCTCCATTCACCGAATCAGCAATCGCTTTTACCGAACTAAAAAAGATAAACTTGGTTGCGTTCGATTTTAAAAAGTACTCAAATATCTGTCGGCTTAAACCAACATTAATCTCAAAATAAGCCTTTTCTTCTGTGGTGTTTTTTGTGTCGTGGGCTTTGCCTGCCAAATGAATAATTGTATCAATTTGACTCCAGTCTATTTTTTCTAGTTCATCCCATGAATAAAATTCATCTTATTTATTTTTAACCGGTTCTTTAACATCAAGGGCAATTAAATGGCAATTAAAGGCTGGTTTAAGGGCAAAAGAAAGGTTGGTGCCAACAAAACCAAAAGCGCCGGTTATGAGAACATTCATGATTTTATCAGGTATTCCTTTATTTTTAGTCCTTTGTAAAACAGATATTTTAGCAAGTTAAGTTTTTTGCCATTTTCCCGAAACGCACGTTGAAGCTCACGAGTAATAATGTAAGTGCTATTAACCCCTTGTGTACTGACACCGCCGATTGACATTTTAACGATGTTTTTATCCAGGAAATACGATTTAATCTTATTTAATTCCAACACACGAAACATAAACTCAACATCGGCTGCAATTTTGTAGTTGGTTTTGTATAAGCCATAATTCTCAAAAACTTCTTTTTTGCAATAAAAGGTAGGGTGGGCAGGCGACCAGCTTTTCTCAAAAAAACCACTTTCAAATGGTTTTGATTGCCATTTACGCACTACTTTATCATCCTCATTAACAAAAACCAGGTTGCCGTATAAACATTCAATTTCAGGATTCTGTAAAAATGTATTAGCTACTTTCTCAAGTACTTCGTTGTTGAATAAAGTGTCATCAGAATTTAATGTGCCGATAATATCTCCTGTAGCTAGTTTGATTCCTTTGTTCATAGCATCATAAATGCCTTTATCAGGTTCCGAAATACACCTTGTGATGGATTGTGAATTTCTTACAATCTCTATGGTTTTATCCTTAGAAGCTCCATCAACTATAATATGTTCAATATTTTTATAAGACTGTCCAACTACCGATTGCAAACAGCTGTTTATATTTCTTTCGCTATTAAAAGTGGCGGTTATCAACGTTATTTTCATTTTTCAATAATTCTACTTTTAACTTTTACTGCCGGATTACCTTGATAAATAGAATAAGCTTCCAAATCTTTAGTAGCAACAGAACCCACTGTTAAAATAGAGTGGCTTTTACAGGTTACACCTGGGCAAACAATTGCCTGAGCACCAATCCAAACTCCATCTTCCAAAACAATTTCACCAAGCATTAAATCGAATGTTGATTTTTTGTAATTGTGATTGCCACAAAGAAGCATAGCACCCTGAGAAATACATACGTTAGAGCCAATATGAACAGGCGCTAAGTTGTCTATCCAAACGTTCTCTCCAATCCATACATCGTTTTGCACTTCCAAAAACCAAGGATATTTGATATTGATTTTGGGCTTTAAAAGAACTCTTCTACCTATTTTTGCTCCAAACAAGATTAAAACCATTCGTTTAATAGAAACAGGTATCGGAAAATATGTGTTGATAAACAAACGGTTGGTAATAAACCAAAGGAAAACTCTTATCTTACCTCCTGGTTTGTACCAGTTGTTGTTAAAGCTTCTTAAACGCGTTACTAACATGTCAATCTAGTCTTACAAAATCTGGTTTTACTGTTTTTCCTGAAACCCAATCGTATAACTGAATCATTTGCCGGGCAACAGATTCCCAAGTGTATTTTTCTTTAACAAGTTTAAATCCGTTATTTCCAATTTCTTCCAGTTGAGAATTACTCAACGAGAATAAATGCTTTAATCCTTCTGCAATACTTTCCGGAGTTGTTTCAATTTTTAGAGCTGCATTGGATTCATACCCATCAGGTAAATTGCATTCGGGCGTCATTAAAATGGGCAATTTATATGACCATGCTTCTAAAACTGACATTGGCAAACCCTCGCTAAAAGAAGGAAGAATAAAAGCATCTGAAGATTCCAGCAATTGTTCTTTATCCTCGCCGAATTTAGGTCCCGTAAAATCAATCCGAGTGTTTACATGAAGTTTTTTTGCTAATATTTTTAGATCCTCTAGGTGTTTATTTTCATTTGGTCCGGTTATTACTAATCTCCAGTTTGGAGATTCAACTTTTGACCAGGCATGTATCAAATTTTCTAATCCTTTTTTGGGATGAATTCTACCGATAAACAGTAATACCTTCGTGTCTTTTTTTGTTTTATGCTTTTGGGGTTGAGGCAAATTAATACCGTTGGGAATAATTGCGATCGGTATTTTTGAAGTAATTTTCCTAATATCTTGATATTCTTGCTCACATAAAGCATGAATACAATTGGCTGTGTTCAAATTTTTTTGTTCAAATAACTTTAAAATTAAACGCTTTTTCATTCTTCCGTTTTCAAGTGCCCACTTATCCAACATGCCATGTACTGAAATAATTTTCCTGGCGTTTTTAATTTTTTGAGCCTTTGATGCTAAAACTGACAGGTATAACCATAAACTGTGGATATGGATTATATCGTTGGTGGAAGTTTCCTGCAAAAAGTCTAGTTTTAGTTTTTTTGAAAAGAATATTTTGTTGACAGTTTTTAAATAGATTTGATATAGCAAACTACGCCCCGGCAAGCTAATAGAATCAATATTTGAATATTCATCACTATATCCCCAAAAATACATTTGGGAATATAGTGAATTGAGAAATTCTCTGGATTGATACATTTCTTTAATTACAGTGAAAATGCCACCACCTTGTCGAGATAAATGTAAATTTAATATGTGTAGTTTCATATTTTCTTGTCTTTTTAAGCAATCTATGTTTCCATATATTTTTATTCTATTTTTTATCGATTCTTAATTCTTGATTCTTTCGTTCTTGAACTTTTATTGCATAATCCTGTATTTGTCCAATCATTTTTGCTGGATTGCCAGCAAAAATAGTATCATTCGGAATTTCTCCTTTAGCAATCGAACCGGCACCGATAATTACATTGTTTCCGATTTTACAACCTGGTAATATAATAGAGTTCATTCCAATAAAAACATTATCTCCTATTTCGATTTCCCTAATTATTCCAATATCTGATTTAGGTGTCTTACCTATTGCAATTAATGAAGTTGTAAAACTGTAATCATGAGTTAAGAAATAAACATTATTAGAAACAACTAGTCTATCTCCCAGTGTGATTTTATTAAAATCGTCAAACCTAACATTGGGTGCAATAAACCGTGGAGTTCCTTTGATTTTGATTCCAAAATATTTTAATAAACGATTGTAAAAACGCATATACAATCTACTATTGATATGGATAGTTAATGAGATAAAGAATTTTAAAAAATAGAATAATATCCGTTGAATTTTTCTATTCATGATAAAATAAAATTTAAGTATTCGTTGCCAATAATAGTTATATCATATTTTCGAGATATTCTTGTCGCGTTTGCTCCAAAGGTTACCCTGATGTCTGTATTGTTCATGAGTTTTAGTAATTTTTGTTTATAAAGCTCGCTTGCTCCTAACGGAATCAAATAACCATTAACGTCATTTCTGATTAGGTCAGATGGGCCGGCAATACAGTCGAAAGCAATTACGGGGAGACCAGCAGACATGGATTCAAGAATTGCATTTGGAAAACCTTCAGACTCCGAAGTGAATGCAAAAATTTTAGCTTGGCTGTAAAACTTGTTTATTTCTTTTTGATTACCCCAAAGTTTAATATGAGAATCTAATTTTAAATCTTCAACTAATTGTTTCAATTTACATTTTTCCGGGCCATCACCCACAAGCCATAGTTTCCAACTACTATTAACTTTATTTATTTCCGAAAAAAGTTGTATTAACAAATCAACTCTTTTTGATAAAATTAAACGACCAACATTTAGAATTATATTTTCTTTAATTGTTTCATCCTTTAGAAATGGCTTAATTGGGTTTGGAATAACTCGGATATTATGATGTCCAGTTTCTTGTGAGATAAACCGCTTAGAATATTGTGTTTGTGAAATTATTCCAGCAGCTTTTGGGTATAGTAATTTACGAAGCGATTCATGTGTTTTTCCCCATCTTTTGTCTGGCTTACTTCTATCCGATACATATGTTTGAATATTTAAAAAAAGAGTTGAAAGGAGTACAAAAGAATTATACATCTCACCAAAACTAAGGATGGTTACAGGATTAACCATTTTAATTGTATGTCGTAAATAGGCAATCGTTTTTAATGTGTAGAAAATCCTGTAATTATTATTGAATTTGAATTTTGGTTCATATATTTTTACGTTTTTCGAAATTTTATAGAATTTCGCATCATTGCTTAGTAATACTAAGTGAACTTGGATATTGTTTTGGGTGGAAAAAAAATTGGATAATTCACTCATTACCCTTTCCATCCCGCCTGCTTTAAGTGATGGTATTACAAGGCAAACTTTCTTAGTCATTTACAGGCTTTTTAAGGATTCTCATGAATTAAAGTGTTTTCTCGATTTAAATCGTATTGCAGCATTATTCCAAAGGCAAGAAACAATTCCCTCATACTTAATATCCCTGTTGAAACAAGCGAAATAATAAAAACAAAACTAAACAGGAAAAATGTCAATTTTGATTTTAGCGGATTTAATGTTCTATTTCTCCAAACAACAAAAAGCATATAATAGAGAATAAGGATGTAACTCAAAAGATAAAAAATCCCCCCTTGAAATAAAATCTCAAGGTAAGCTTGATGTGCACTCCCAGTTAATGTTCCTTCGTGTATTGCTTCTTGTTGTGTTCCAATTCCATTGCCCAGTATGAAAAAGCTGGGTAATTCTTTAATATATTTTTTCTGATAGTTAAACCGGTCGTCCAGTGATTGATCGTTCTCAACTTTATCTGCACTGAAATCAATGAAAAATTCGAACCGATCGATTAATTGAGTATAATCTTTGTTTGAGACAAGCATTTCAGCATACTTCGAATTAAAAAACAATAACAGGATAGGGATTATGATTAAACTGAAATTTAAAACTGGTTTAAGAATTTTTACTATTTTAAATTGACCACTTCTTATAGTAAGAATAAGGGAAAGTAAAAGCAATACTAACAGCACTATAATGCTTGACCTGGAACCAGTTAAAACAGTTGTTAATATTATAAGTGGGGATAATAGTTGTTGTGTTTTTTTTGAACACAAAAATTTACACAATATATAAAGAACTACTGAGGCAAGGCCTAAAGTATTTGGTTGTAAAAAGAATGAAACGGCTCTGCCGCCATAAAAACTTCTTGCATTAATGATTTCGCTCATGCCTATAAAAAACTGAGGGTTAAACATACTAAAAACCCCAAAACTGAAATTAATTAACACTGCAAGGATTACTGCATTTGACAGTTGTAGGGGGTATTTTTTGATAGCAATTACACCGATTAATACTTGCGAAAAGTAAAATAGCTGAAGCATTAGTGCATTTAGTGAAAAATTGAAATTGACGAAAGAGACAATGAAAGGTATAAACACAATAAATACTGAAAACAGGAATATTCCTTGTTTCATTTCTAATGCCTTTAAATTATTCAAAATCAAAATAATATTCAACCCAAAAAACAATGTGGTTATTACACCAACGCTTGTACCTGCGGCAACAGCAAAAACAACATATGTTTTTGTTAATGTAACTAAAATGGTTAATAAAAACAGTAAACGGAAAATATTACTTTTTTTTATCTTTAGCATTATTGATTTCTAAATTAATGTTTCCACCATCCAGCCTTGTGGATTAAATTTACCTGCATGCCAAACTAAATCCGATGACCAATAGCCTGGACAAAGATCATAAGGACCAACTGCGTAACCATAACTAATTTCAACGATTAAAGGATTATTCTTTCCGTCAAATACAAAGTCATACGCAATACTTTGAGATTTTATCTTTTTGTTTATCTCAAATGAAATTCTTACACACCTCTCATCAATATGACTCCTATCATAAATAATATTACCACTTCCTGATGCCCTAAAGTCATTTGCCCTTACCATTCGTTTTATGGCAAATGCTTTCTCATCAACAACGATTACCCTGATGTCAGAATCATTATAGGGAATATAATTTTGAAAATATACATAACCTTTTTCCCTGCCATGCATTTTGGAAAAAGTGGTAGGAATAATGAGCCTCATTAATCCTTTAATAATTTCAAAAAAAGGAACTTGTTTTTTTATATATTTATTTATTCTTTCGTTTAAGCTTTCCCACTTGTTATATTGTGGAAATCCTTTTCCGAAAGCTTTTTTTGTTAGCTTCGAGGCTGCCTGTTTTGATTTTACCAATTTTACATTTGCAGAACCTGCTCCTCCGCGCAACTTAAATACTTTAGGAAATGAAGTGGTATTTATCCATTCAAAAGCTTCCTGTTTAGTATAAAAAACATATGAAGGTACAAGTGGTGCACCAATACTTTCCAATAAATATTTTTGTCCAACTTTATCATCGAAATGCCAAGCGGTATTAAAATCGGGAAATACTTTTTTACCAGCTTGTTCCAACGAAAAAAGAAGTTGTTTAGCAAATAAAACATCTTTGTAATCTGCGTGATGGTAATGCCACATCAGTGTTTCGCAATCTTGTAGCTGGTCTATAATGTCTGATTTATAGCAGTTAACTAATTTGAATGGAATTTTGTTTTGCTCGCAAAATTCTATCCAGCGATCGCTAAAGGAGCCAGGAGAGTGATGTATCGCAATTTTCATTTGTTCCGTTTTAAATGTTCATCTACATATTCTTTTGCAACATTCACATGTGCTTCGCACCTTATCAAATTTAAAATGAGTTTTAAATATTGTTGGTTTAATAGTATTTTGTTAATGCCAATGCGGTTTATTAAGCCACGAATGTATTTATTGTTAATAGCATTTAGTGGTGAGAAATAAATTAGATAGTGTTTTGAACCTTGTACAAAATCCTCCCAATAATTTTGTAAAACTGTACCGTTACTAATTATTTTTGAGAACTCAATTACTTGTTGCAAAACTTGTTGTTTTTCTTGTTGTTGGGGCTGATTTATTTTAAATGTTTCTTTTTGTTGATTTATTGGAAACAGTTCGAATGAAATAGTTTTGTCTTTTTCAATTTTTAATTCTGCCAACAATCCAGTGTACCATTCGTCTCGTTTTGATGGTAAAGTAAACAGAAAATTCGCCAAACTATATATGATGGGTACGTCATTGTAAATTTCGTATCCTCCAATGCAATGGGTATGGTGGCCTACAATGGCATCAGCACCATTTTCGGCATAAAATCGGTATTGTTTCACCATGCGTGGGCTGGGCAGATGGTAATATTCGTGTCCGCCATGAATGATACAAATAACTTTGTCGTGAGTGGCTTTGGCTGCTTTAATTTGAGTTACATTGTCGATAATATCGAGCGGGTTTGCACCTGGTTTATTTTTTTCGGCAATGGACCATTCGTTTTCGGCAAAATTTAAAATAGCTATTTTTAAGTCATCCTTTTCAATTGTGTAAAGTTTAGTTGCCTCATTTATGTTTTTTCCCGCACCAACAAAATCTATTTTATTTTTTCGCAATGTGTTGAAAGTATCATTTAACCCTTGTGATCCATAATCTAGAATGTGGTTATTGGCAAGGGTTACCATGTCAACTTTCAGTTGTTTTAGAAAGGGTATTGTCGTTTTTTCCGAAGTCCTTAAGTGAGGACCTGTTTTTAGTATTTTGTTGCCAGGAATATCGGCCGTAATAGGTGCTTCCTGATTGACAATCCGATAATCTGCTTTTTCAAATAATTCGATAATCGAATCATCAATAAGGTTTTTACCTTCAAAATTATCAGAAATGAATAAGTCGCCAGCGATGAGGATATTCATGAGGTTGTTGTAATTTATGAATTTGCAAGATTAAGAAACTGATTTGCGACATTTACTATATTGTATTGTTCAATATCGGAAATAACAAATTGATTAGAATAATCACTTGTTAGGAACTCGTCAACAACTTGTTTGTTTAAGGCAAATGGTTGTATTGAAATTACCGGTCGTCCAATTAGTGCATAATCTATTAATTTACTCGGGCTTTGAACTATGTTTTTATTTTCAAAATTAACAAGGAAGTCCATTTGACGGAGTTCACTTAACAATTGTTCCCTTGGAATGTAATCCCGAATTTCGAGTTTTTCCTTTAATATAGTTTTGTAAGGTTCAATTATAGATACACTTTTCGTAAAAATTATAAATTTAAAATCCTGATTCGTTTTTGAACACAAATATTCCATGAATTCAGAAGGGTCGCGTATGCCTTTACTTAATGCGCCGGCATAAACGAATATTGGGAATGGGTTTGTTATATTTTCATTGGAGGTTGTTATTTTACCAAAATTAAATCCTTGTGGAATGACTTTAATTTTATGTTTGCAAAAATCAGGAAATGCATTAACCGCTTCTTTTATCGGTACGGTAAGATAATCAGCCCTTTTGCAAAACCAATTTTCAACATACTTAAAATAAAAAGGATGCTTGAATATTTGTTCTTTATTGCCCATAAATGGGTCACCACAATCTGCAATCCACACCTTGCAAAGTTTTGTATTCTTTTTTTTTGCCAAAGCAACTCCCCAATGCACTGGATATGGTACCGCAATTGAGATAAGCAAATCATAACCCGATTTGTTTTGCAAATGCTTTTTTAATAATGGAGAAAGCTGGATGTCAGGGAAAAGAAAAAAATAATTTAGTAAAAATTGTAGCCCTTTGATAAAAATATTTTTTCCGTTTATGATGCTCCATTTGCCCTTTACAAAGTCTTCAGTTCTTAGATGATGAGTTTTCTCAAACTCATTATAGTCAAACTGATGTTTGTGAGTGAGTACAGTAACATTATGGCCTTGTCTGGCAAGTTCTTTTGCTAATTCAGTAGCTCTAAAAGAGCGTGGTGCAATTGTTGGATAAAAGGCTCTGCTTACTATAAGTATTCTTTTCTTATCCATAAAATTCGTTCAAATGATTTACAATTCGTTCTGCAGCTTTTCCGTCCCATAATTCTGGAATTCCTCCTTTTTTCCATACTCCAGCATGCAATTTGTCCAAGGCAGGCTTAATGGCTTCTGGGTTGGTGCCAATCAATTCGTTAGTGCCAATGGTTATGGTTTCGGGTCGTTCGGTATTATCGCGCAAAGTGATACAAGGAATACCCATTACCGTGGTTTCTTCTGTAATGCCGCCGGAATCGGTAATTACCCCTTTGGAGTTTTCAACAAGATAATTGAATTCAAGGTAGCCCAGCGGCTCTGCTATTTTGAGGTTTTCTGCTGCAATGCCCAATTCACTAAAGATTTTAGCTGTGCGTGGATGAATAGGGAAAACAATTGGCAGTCCTTGCGTATTGCTTACAATTTCATGCATTAAAGCTTTTAATTTTTCTGCTTCGTCAACATTAGCAGGGCGGTGCATAGTAAGAACAAAATACTGCTTCTTTTGCAAATTTAACTCATCAAAAAAAGCAGGCTTTTGAAACCTGTGGCGGTTGGCCAGCAAAGTATCAATCATTACATTGCCAACAAAGAAAACCTTTTCGTCAGGTACTCCAAGTTTACGCAGGTTTTCGTTGGCGAGTTCAGTGGTTGTAAAGAAATAGTCAGCCAGCGCATCGGTAACCATGCGGTTGATTTCTTCCGGCATGGTAAGATCCCATGAACGGATTCCTGCTTCTACATGAGCCACCTTTGTATTCAGTTTTTTGGCTACAATGCTGCAAGCCATTGTACTTGTAACATCGCCCACAACCATTACCAAATCGGCTGGGTTTGCAAGTAATTCTTTTTCAAACGCAATAATTATAGCTGCCGTTTGTTCGGCTTGTGTTCCTCCGCCACAACCCAAATTGGCATCTGGTTCCGGAATATTGAGTTCTTTAAAAAAGGTATCACTCATTTTCTGGTCGTAATGTTGGCCGGTATGTATCAAGCGATAATGTATGTTGCTGCCGGTTTGCTGTGCTTTTTGAATGGAGTGAATAATGGGCGCTATCTTCATAAAGTTGGGGCGGGCGCCGGCGATAAGAGTAATGTTCATGGCTTTATCTGTTTTTAACATTATTTATTAAAGGGCGAATAGTATCTAAATAGTCTATTTTTAGAAATTTGGATGTGGCTAAAATTAATATTGCAAAGCTAATCCCGTTTAACATTAATACAACTGATTTAGTGGCTGATGATAAAAACAATTTATCACAAATTTGAATAAGAATTATTATAATGAGAGAATGAAGAATTATAATGGAAAATTGTTTTAATGGAAATAGTTTTAAAAATGAAACATCGAGCAAAGTAGTAACTTTTTTCATCGATATCAAAACAATGGAGATGGATACAAATATTGAGAATACGGCAATTGCAACTGGTGTATTTATTGTATAAACAATCAAATATTCTCCCCCCCAGATTAGTATTGCAAAAATAAAATGTATCCAGAAATAAAATTTGGTTTCTCCCAAACTAAACAATAAAGGTGCAAATACAATTATATTAAAGAAATTGATAAACATTGCAATTTGAAAATAGATAGCAGAATTAATATAAAGTTCGGAATATAACAATACAACAATGGTTTTTGCGTGGAAAATAAAGAAAATAACTAAGGGGTAAATAAGAACTGCTGATTTTAATAATGCACTTTGCCAAAGTTGTGTAATCGTATTTACTTCAACTTTGTCATGTATCATTTTAGAAAAAGTTGGCATTAACACTACTGATGTTGCACCGGTAATCATGCCAACAAATGGCAGTTGTATGAACCCATTGGCGTATTCAGCAAATACTTCAGCCCCAAAATAGCGACTTATAAAAAACTGGTCTGCAGATCTTATTGCCATACCAGCAAGGCTCGCAGCTACTAAAGGCAGACTATACTTAAAAATATCTTTTAACCGCAGGGCTGCAACTTCAGAATGAATTTTTCGAAAAGGAATATTTTTAAAGTAGTAAGCAATTATAAAAGTTATTATTGAAACAATTATCCATCCATAAATAGCATAAAGATATGTTCCTTTTAAAAGGATAACAGGTAAAACGATAAACAACAACATCAGAATGCGTGATATCGTATTGTAAATAGCGATGAAAATGGTTTTTTTGTATGTCGAAAATATTCCTTCAATGCCTAATGTTGGTAACAAAAACATTGGAATCGGCGAGAAATATTTTAATCCAATTTCTAATTCAGGATTTTTTAGAATATTAGCAATAAGCCCGGAAAAAGTAAACAGGAAGATTGAAAAAATCATCCCCCCTAAAAACAGAATTTTGCTTATTTTTCTGACAATATCCTTTCCTTGAGACAATGAAAATCGCGGTAAAAAATATGCGAATACTTGGGGAAGTCCAGCGGTGAATATTATTAACAGTGTATTGTAAACATAAAGAATTTGACGATATGTACCATATTCAGCCTTGTCGAAATATCGGGAGAGTATAGCTGCACTTACAATTCCCAGAGCAAAGGAACTTAAACTGCCCATTCCAACCCAAAAGGCTTGTGTAATATTGGAAGAATTATTTTTCAATTTATTTGATTAATCCTTTTATTTGATACAAAATTATTCTTTTTGAAAAGTTATGATACAATTCAAACTTTCCAAACAACACATTTTTTATAATCTGTCTTATTGAGTTTTTAATTCGATAGCTAACAACAAATATTTTTATCAAATTAACATCGAAATCGGAGTAATAATCTTCATCGTAATAATTTACATGTTCGTGATATAAGGGATTTTCTTTAAAGGGCACAAATACATAAAGATTTTTACATTTAGAAAGCAAATCTTTTACAATACTTTTGTCGTCTGTAAGGTGTTCCATTATATGAGAAGCAATTATTGCATCTTTCTCAGTAATATGCTTAAAATCACCGCTTGTGAAATCGGCAATATCTCCGAATCTATGTTGACATGTTTCAATTGCTGATTCGGAGATATCCATTCCCGATATTTTTGCTTTTGGAAAGGCTTCATTATATATTGGAATTGCATCGCCTTGAGCACAGCCAAAATCAAGGATAGAACCTGAAAAATCGGAAGGCAGATTTATGTTTTTAACATTTGCCAAAGCATATTCTCTGGTTTGCCTTTGCCCACTTTCATTCCAGCTTCCATTTTTAAATCTGGATTCCCAATAATCTTTTGTATTTATGTTTTGCATTTAGATTTGATTTATTAAACTTTTTAATACCACTTAATACTTGTTAATGTGAATTTCTTACTTAAAACTTCCTATTCAGGAGAATAGAATTACTTAAATTTAAAATGTCTACTCAAAATTTTCCCAGTACCACTCACAAACCTCTTCCAATCCCATTTTTACAGAATATTCAGGTTGATATCCCAAAATCGTTTTTCCTTTTTCAATGGAAGCTAAGGAATGTGGTACGTCGCCTGCCCGGGTGTCACCGTATTTAAAGGTTACGTTAGCGATGGCAGGGTCGTGTTTACTCAGGTTATCTTTTAGGATTTGCGCCAATTCGTTTAAAGAAGTGCGTTCGCCAAAAGCAACATTGAAGATTTGGGAAATTGTAGTTTGTGTATTAACCACCTCCCCCTCATTCTTCGGGTACTCCTCCTTGGAGGAGGATAAATTTGTCACATCGAGTTCAGCATAATATTGTATTTGTCGTTCACGAATTACCTCGCTTGGTGTAATGGCGGCGAGTTGGTTGGCTTGTATTACATTTTCGATGTAGGTAAAATCGCGGGAGTAGGAGCCGTCTCCATTTATTATTGGCGATTTATGATTGATTAGTTGTTTTACAAACAGGGGGATAACTGCGGCATAGGCGCCGTTTGGGTCTTGCCGGCGGCCAAATACATTAAAATAACGGAGACCTATGGTTTCAATGCCGTATAAATCAGCGAAGTTTTTTGCAAAAAGTTCATCAACATATTTTGTTATGGCATAGGGGGAGAGGGCGTTGCCAATTTTGTGCTCCACCTTTGGCATTCCGGGGTGATCGCCATAAGTTGAAGAACTGGCTGCGTAAACAAAACGTAAGACCCCGGCTTCTTTAGCGGCATGAAGCATTTTTACAAAGCCGCCAATGTTCACATCAGTGCTGGTCATGGGGTCGGCAATGGAGCGGGGCACACTGCCCAAAGCCGCCTGGTGCAAAACGTAATCGCACCCTTCAACGGCTTTTTTGCAATCGTCGTAATTTCGTATATCGCCTTCTACTAAAGTAAATTTTCCTTGCTTTAACGCTTCTTTCAAGTTTTCGCGTTTTCCTGTGGCAAAATTATCGAGGCAAATTACCGTATTGTTTTGTTCCAATAGCC
>JAGXIP010000233.1 GCA_024635585.1 Saccharicrinis sp.
GATATCCCTAAAGTCTATATAAACAAAATCGTTGGAATTACCGGTAAGAGTGTTGCCCCCGCCCGATGTAAAGTTGCCTCCGTTGGTATCTCTAAAGTAGATGGGATAAGTTGTACCAGTAACGGTGGTGGTGTTAATGTTAAGTATTCCTTTGCTGTAAATTTCCACTCCATAGCTACTGAAATTTTGAAGCGTACAATTACTCAGGTTAAGTGAGCCATTCCGTACATATAACTGCTTGGCATACTCGACGGTACACCCGGCGAGATTTACTTCTCCAACGTCGGCATAACTAGCATCACTCACATATATACCGTCGTAAAAGCCGGGTGTAGGTGAAGCCGTATTGGCTGTAAAGTTTACTCCCGTGGCATTAAGTGTTCCCCTCACATGGAAATACATATTGCTCCCCAAGCGTATTTCTACACCGGATTCGATACTTAAGGTTACGCCGGGATTTACGGTTACATTACTGGTAATGATGTACGGGCTGTTGGCCTGGGTGAGTGTTGTGTTGGCTGACACCGTTCCACCAAAATCGGCCGCTTGTATTGTATCTAAACATAAAAAGGCCATTACGATTAATGAGAGGGTGATAGTTTTTTTCATAACGAGAGGAATTAATTGTTGCTTATTTACGAGGTTAACGTTGTAGTAAATTGCATTCAATTAACGCCTTTACAAGTAAAATGTCAAGGAGATAAAGATGAAATTATATTTTGTTTTGATGAAAGTTTAAAAATTGATGGCAAACACTTCAATAAATACTTTAACAGAAAAATGGTGCTTACATAAGTTTGCAAATCAGAACATTAGAAATTTTTAGTCGAGTATATGAATTCTATGGCGGTAAACCAAAACAGCATAAAAAAACTGGGTATCTTAAAAATATCCCGCTTTTTTTTTGTGTTCTAAATAGTTTTAAAATATTCCTTACTTATTTTTTAAGTGTTATCAGTATAGCCCCATTTACAGCTTTGACACCATATATATCGATAGCCGCTTTGTCTTTTAATACATTGATGGATTCAATACTTGTTGGGTCGATAGTGTCGAGCGTATTGCTGGGCATCTCTTTGCCATCAACAAATATGAGCAGTGGATTTTTATCTTGTCCAAATCTCATCTTTATTTTTGAATCCTCATTCAAATTGTGCCCGGTTACAACTTTTTTTAAACTGCTCTCTTTGGCATTTTCTGTAGCAAGGTCCGTATTTTTATTTCCTTTGGTAGTCACTTTAATAACGCCATGTTGGCCCTTATCTCCATATTCCTTAAGCGCTGCTTCGTCTTTGAGCACCACAACTGCCTTGATGTTTTTAGGGTCGAATTTATTTAAATCGTCCATGGTGCTTTCTTCGCCATCTATGATGACCATCGGAATCTTATTCATTTGTGCCACCGTAACTTTAGGACTCCCATACAACGCAACACCTTCCGATACATTTACAACAATACTATCCTCAGCAGCATATCCCATAACTGAAATCACCTCTTCGGCTTTAATACTGTCTTTAGCTGCAGAAAAATTATCTCTCAGTCCTTTTTTAGTTTTAATGACAACAACCCCGATTTTACCTTTTTCGCCATATTTTTCAACAGACATAGGGGGCTTAATCACATTCATCGATTCAATTCTCAATTCTGGATCCAATTTATAGTTGTATCCTATTTCTTCCCCATCCACAATATAAAACACTTTGGACATGTCGGTAGCATCCTTATTTGCCTCCGAAACTGCAATCGGAGTGATTTCTGTACGATGCAAAGTTAAAGCCATTGTTTTATCAGGATCGGTGAACGCCGTTGCAATTATTATCAAAAAAATCACGATTGGAATCATTTTCAATCTGTCAATACTGTTGTTTGATTTATCTTTGTTCATCATGGCTATTCTTTTTTTTGTAAAACATGTATTAAAATTATTTATCAATCGCGAACTTTGAATGCCCGTAACTACATCCACTATCAAATATTGATATTGTTTTGGATGCGAAACAGTCTTTAACATGGAACGATCAACGCAATACTCGTGATTTTGAGCTATAAGCTGGCGCAGCCACCAGGCAAAAGGATTCCACCATTGCAATAACAAAAGACATTCTACAAGCAAAATATCAATAGAGTGCCATTGCTTGCAATGAATAAGTTCGTGATCTAAAATTAATTGATAATCCTTTTGATACTCAATTTGCTTTGGGGCATATATAGTTCTAAAAAACGAAAATGGAGCAGCATGCGCCATACTAAAAAGCCGTAGCTTAAAACCTTTGAAACTGCTTCTCTCGGCATCCCTTGCAATTTTATAAACAGCAATGTATCCAATGATGAGGCGTACCATTAAAACCAGACTGATGATACCTAAGATTGATAAACCTATTGTTGGCCAAGGCAATATATTGGTTACAAAACCATCCGAAACTGAAGGAGTGGCAATTGACTGGGAGATTAAATATTCACTCCCGACTGTCTCGTAACCAAAAAGGAAGGTTTTTAGCTTAGTAGGCATCGCTATCAATGGCACTAACCAAGGTATAGATACACATGCCAATAGCCAAACCCTATTGCGCTGGAAGGAAACGTCTTTTGACAAGAGCAGATGATATATTAGGACACCGATTGCCATCATCCCTCCGGCTTTTAACTGAAATTCTACAAACCACATCATCACTTCTCCTCCCCTTTTTCGATCATATCGATCAATTCTTTGAGATCTTCCACATTGAGCTTGTCCTCTTTTACAAAATACGAGACTAAATTTTTGTAGGATGATTCGAAATAATCCGACACAACATCCTTAACAAACAACTTGCGGTAATACTCTTTTGATATAGTCGGAAAATACTCGTGCGTATTGCCATAAGATTTGTGCGAAACGAAACCTTTATCCTCCAAACCTCTGATTATGGTACTAAATGTATTGTAATGCGGTTTAGGAGAAGGATGTTCAATAAGTAAGTCTTTTACAAAGCCTTTCCCTGCCTTCCAAAGGATTTTCATTACATCTTCTTCGCGTTTCGTAAGCTTATTTGCATTCATTATAAGTAGTTTATGGTACTAGTACATTTAGGACAAACCAAAGGTAACTAAATATTTAGTTATCCAACTATAAATTCAGTTATTAAACGAATTTTTTAGTTTCATATGGATTTTTTAGCTGGCTCTACTAAATAGTACGAGGTGAATGAGAAAATGGCTTGATAAATATTACAGTGCAAAGTGCAGTTACAACTCCAGGATTCTGGAATAAGCAATGTGAACAATTTTGTAAGGAGTTAGCTTAGTAGAACTATTGCAAAATAGCAAGAGCAACAGGTGCTATGTTATGATTTCAGCGATCTATTTGGGTAGAAATTCTGCAGTATATTCAATTTCTTCAGGTAATTCCATCCTAAAAACAGAACCTTTATTTACCTCCGATTCTAAAATGATTCCCCCCCCTAATATTCGTACAATCTTATCTACAATGGCTAAGCCCAAACCTGCACCTTTGGCTTTTGCTGCATGTATCATCTCTACTTGACGAAAAGCGTCGAAAATATATTGTTTATCTTCTTCTGCTATTCCCATTCCGGTATCTTTCACAATTATGGTCACGCCTCCCTTTTTTCTACTACACCTAACCTCCACGTGTCCTTTGTCGGTAAATTTTATTGCATTGGATATCAAATTATTTAACACCATCTGAATAAGTGCAGGATCTGAAACTATATCTACCTGGTTATCAACCTTGTTTGGTTCATAAATTAAGGACAAACCTTTTTCTTGTGCCGGTAGTTGATAAATATCGCACGTTTCACTCACCAAGTCACAAATATTTATTTTCTTCCACCTGGCTTTTAGAACACCCGATTCTATCTTCGACAGGTTGATGATACTATCTAAAATGGAAAGCAACTGACTTCCGCTTTTTAGCACAATATCCACATAGTAATCCTGCTCTTCACTTCCCACCTCTGACTGCTGTAACAACTGCGAAAAACCCATAATACTATTCATGGGCGTGCGTATTTCATGACTTATATTAGCCAAGAAAGATTGGGTAAGCCGCTCACTTTCCGAAGCTTTATCGAGTGCTACATTCAATTGCACGTTTACTTCCTTTAGCTGTTGTTTATCTTTAGTTAAATCTTCATTTATTTTACTCAATTCAGCTATATTGTTTGCCAAACGGCTGCGCATTATTTCAAACGACTTGGCCAGACTTCCTATTTCATCTTTCCGTTTAAGTAAATGGTTGTCCGAATCCACATTCAAATTTCCATTAGCCCAATGTTCACTTTGCTTTTTAAGTCGCAGTAAGGGCAAGGTAATAATACTCCGCGACAAAAGCCGAACAATAAGTATGGTAAATATTAAAAACACCACACTAAACATCACGGTTTGGTGCTTTATCATGCCAAGTACAGGAAACAAATCGCCATCCGGAACAAGCATTAGAAGTCTATATTTTGTATTTCCTACGGGCATACTGGCTAATTCAGCCTTCTGGTTTCCAATAACCACATTAGGTATTATTAACATACTATGGCTTTGTAATACATTACTTAAAACATCAGCAGGTACTTGAGAACTTAAAGGCTGATTTATTTCACTTATCAATGATGAGACTTTTACTGTCCCTATGCTATCCAATAACCAAAGGCGACTATTTTCGGATATTTTATGTAGATCGAATTCTTTCATTAACATGGAGACATCCATCCCAACTCCGGCTATCCCAAAACGATTCATCTCATTACCCATTAAAATATTTACAAAGAGCATTGTTTTATTAAGCTCACGATTGTAATCAAACAATAATGACATTTTTTCTTCTTTGTTTATGGCGTTAAAAAACCAATCATCGTCAGGATCGTTTTCCGAAATGACATCTAAGAGTCGATTATCTTCACTCCAATAATTTTTAGTTATCCTATTTGCAGCAAACACCGCGGGGTAATTATAATTTTTGTGAAGATAATCTAAACGTTTAAGGGACAAAGCTTTTAAATCCTCGTTAACTTCACCACCCATAAACCATAAAGAAATTGTGGGGTCTTCAGCAAGGAGTTCAGAAGTTTCAATAGCACGCTGCAACGTAGATTGAAACGAACTTTGCGAAGCTTGGAGAACAGTGAACAATTGTTTTTCCCTGAATTCTCTGAACAGAGATGTTTTAGCAGTAGTAAAATGTGCAAAACCCAAACCCACAATAATACAGAGAACCAGCAAACCCAAAATTAGCTGCAGTTGGAATCCTATTTTTTTAAATCGGAACAAATTGAAAAGGTTAATGTATAGTATATAAAACTAATCTATTATTAAACGCAATTTATTATTTTATACCTTATCAATCAAATTAATTAAGGTATTTATTGTTACTTTGCATTAAATATTTTAGCACAAACTCATGATTATTTTCTCTTATATACTATCTGCCATCTATTGGATTTACTTTGGCTTACTCCTAGCTATCTTTCATATTATTCAGGTAATTTGTAACTTTTTGGGTGGCTACAAGCTTCGTAAAAAATCGGTAGATATTATGAATTATCTTTTGTTATACGGACTTTGGATTGTGGGAGCCCGCATAACCTTCAAAGGCTTCGAAAACCTTCCTGAGGGATGTCCACTCATTATTGTCTCTAACCACCAAAGCACCTTCGATATCCCACCTATTGTTTGGGGATTTAGAAAACACCATCCTAAGTTTGTTTCTAAAAAAGAGTTAGGAAAAGGCATACCGAGTATTTCCTATAACTTGCGTCATGGAGGCTCGGCACTTATCGACCGTAAAAATGGAAGGCAGTCGATGATGGAAATAGCAAAGCTGGGACGACATATTGAGAAGGAGAATTATAGCGCCAGTATATTCCCCGAAGGCACTCGTAGCAAAACAAGAACGGTTGGTACTTTTCAGCATCCGGGCATAGCAGCGTTGGTAAAAACAGCCCCCTCGGCCATTATTGTTCCGCTCGTTATCAACGGCAATAGCCAACTTACCAAACAAGGATCCTATCCATTGCAATTAGGCACAAGATTAACTTTAACCGTAATGCCTCCTATCGACCCAAAAGGAAGAGATGTAAAGGAACTAACGGCAGAGATTGAGGAGAAAATTAGAAAGCAGTTGGCGGATGGCCGATAGCGGATGGCGGATAGCTGATGGCTAATGGCTGGTGGCAGTCGGCATTCAGTGTTCGGTAAAGCAATATGAAGGTGGCAGGTATCGAACCTCAGGACTCTACTCTTTTAAAGCTGTAAATGTCGTGCCCTGAGTAAGTGGGGGAACCTCCCAGTTTGCCACAAAAAAAAATTACAGAGCATAACATGGGCTTGATGTTTTTTCTAACCTGATCAATTTTGTGCTAACCGCAACCATTCATTGCATGAAATGAAAAACTGAGAAGCATTTATAAATTAACAAAAAGACCACTCGTTACCAAGTGGTCTTTTATTCAATACGATACTTTTAAAAGATGTGTTTCTGTGTTAATCTGGACTACTCAAACAATTGCTTTCTTGTATAAAAACCCGAACCCACTAGGACTTCCTCAATATTATTTTTATTAACAGGTATTGAGTTAACCCGGTGTGTGGGCACCTCTTTAAGCCCATTAAAATCGGTACTATTTACAAAGCCATCCAGCTTTTTTCCTTTGGCCATATCAATAGCTATCTCCGCTCCTTTTTCGGCTATAACTTTCAGAGGATGAAAAATAGTGACTGTTTGTTTACCGGCAATCACGTTTTTACATGCGTCTAACTCAGCATCCTGACCCGTTATGGCTATATGCCGAGTTACACCATGACTCTCAAGCACCTCAATTACACCCGTTGCCATACCATCGAAACCGGCGATAACAGCGTCGATATTATTACCATACAATTGAATTACTTTTTCCATTTCATATGCAGCAATGTCGCCATCCCATTTTTCGATAAATGTTTCGTAAACTATATTCACTTGCTTATTATCAATCTTGGGCTTTAGGTATTTTTTAATTGCCACCTGCAATTCTTCCCCATTTTTATCAAATTTATCGCCACCCAGTATTACAAAATTTCCAGTTGGTTTTTCGCGTAGTACAGCATCCACCATGGCTTTTCCTATAATGTCATTATTACTAGCCACAAAAAAATCAATATCACTATTTTTTATCATACGGTTATAAGCCATCACCGGAATACCTTCGGCATGCGCCTCTCGAACAATGGCATCGGCGGTATTAATATTAGTGGCAATTAATACTAGCGCATCAATTCTCTGCTCTATTAATTGGTTAGCCATTTCAATCTCCATTGATTCGTCATTGGCTGCCGTTTTTATTATAACATCAACCCCCTGCGCTGCACAGTACTGTTTAAAAAAAGCACTCTCCTTGCTAAAACGCTTAATATCCGACGAAGGATATAAAAAACCAATGGTCAATTTTTCCTTTTTTTGGCAACTTGAAAAGAAAACAATCAACAGCACTAAGATTAGATTAACAACTTTCTTCATATTAATATTATTATTTTATGGTTTGCTAAATTTCAAATTAAATGCAACAAATTCTTTAATCAAACAATTGTTTTTTAGTATAAAAACCAGACCCCACCAACACTTCTTCGATATTATTTTTATTAACAGGTATTGAGTTAACCCGGTGTGTGGGCACCTCTTTAAGCCCATTAAAATCGGTACTATTTACAAAGCCATCCAGCTTTTTGCCTTTGGCCATATCAATAGCTATCTCTGCTCCTTTTTTCGCCATTATTTTTAAAGGGTGATATAAAGTTACCGTTTGTTTACCGGCAATCACATTTCTACATGCTTCTAACACTGCATCCTGACCAGTTACTGCCACCCTTCCGGCTAGACCATGCTCCTCAAGCACCTCTATAACCCCTGCGGCCATGCGATCATTACAAACAATAACAGCATCAATATTATCTCCATTTAATTGTAAAACTTTCTTCATTTCAAAGGCTGCAATTTCACGATCCCACTTTTCAATAAAAGTTTCATAAACTATATTAACCTGCTTACTATCGATCTTTGACTTTAGATGTTTCTTTATCGAACCCTTCAGTTCTTCACCATTTTTATCAAATTTATCACCACCAAGTATTACAAAATTTCCGCTTGGTTTTTCTTTTAAAACGGCATCCACCATAGCTTTTCCTATAATGTCGTTATTACTAGCCACAAAAAAATCAACTTCGCTATTTTTTATCATACGATTATAAGCCATCACCGGTATTCCCTCGGCATGTGCATTTCTCACAATAGCACCAGCTGTATTAATATTGGCTGCAATCAGTACCAAAGCATCTACCTTTTGCTTAATCATTTGGTTGGCCATCTCCATTTGCACCGACTCATCGTAGGATGCACTTTTAATAATAACCTCTACACCCTGTTTAGCACAATAGTCTTTAAAGAAACTACTTTCTATATTATAACGCACTGTTAATTCCGAAGGATATAAAAAACCAATAGTCATTTTCTCCTTTTTATCGCAGCCAACAATTAATAGTATTACCAGTAAAATGATTAAATTTAAAGCTTTCTTCATATATTTACAACTTTATTGAGAACTCCAAACCAAGAGCCTACAAAGCTAATATTTTTTAGCAAACATTAAATTATCATAAATTTCAATGTGGACATTTTTTTTTGATAAAACATTCTTTTTTTATGGTGAAATGCCGCAAATTATTTATCATTGTGCCATTGAATACAATTAATAACCCTATCAATATTTTATAATTACTAGTTTTTTTAACATTAATAAATAAAATACGTAATGACTTGGAAAGATCTGAAAATTAGATATAAAGTTGGAGCAGGTTTTGGCACTGTCATTCTATTGACCATTGTATTTGGCACAATTCTCCTTATTAACCTAATAAAGGTAGATACGGAGATAAAATCCTTGTCCAATAGATACATCCCTTCTGTTAACGAGACGTCGAAAATGAATCGCTTTTGGGAGCTAGCCAATGCAAGCATGAATTCTTTTGATTTATCGGGAAATGTATATTACAGTAAGGTAGCTGAGCAGCAACTTGACAATTACAGGCAAGCACTCGAAAACTTAATTGCCTTATCCGACACAAATAACAACAGCCTGAAAAATAGGGCAGCAGATTTAAGCAATCTAAAAAACCTATCAGACAGACTTATAAAAATAGTAAAGGAATTTGACACCAAGGAGGTGGATGGCATGGCTCAGCTTCAAGAAATCAACGCTTTATTTGAACAGTTAAATACGAATGCAAAAAAATGGTCGGGTTCGTTTACAGTGCAAGCAACACTAGCACAGGCCAACCAACTGCACACTAATATTTTAACGCACACACAAGTGAAAAATGTAGTTGAATTATCTAACTTACAAAAGGATGCCGAAAAACTGGGTAACACAAATGGTTTACCAGGGGAATTAAAAGATAACGTAAAAGATATTAGCAACTTAACTGCAAGTTTTTTGCCTACGTATATTACCAACCGAAAAATGGAGCTTAAGAAATATGAAATTGCCAAAGAGCTCATGTGGGAAATTAGAAAATCGTCGGAAATTGGTTTAGATTATCTTATTGAAATGGGTGATAAGAGTGCGAGAATAGTGCAGCAAGAAAAACAAATATTAATTATCTCGCTCGTCGCCATTCTTATTCTTGGTTTTACACTCAGCTTCGTATTAGCCACCTCCATCAGTCGCCCCTTGGAAAAAGGCATTGTATTAGCCGAAGAAGCAGCCCAGGGTAACTTAAATGTCACTTTTGCCTCCAATAGCAAAGATGAAGTTGGGAGATTGACTGCCGCATTAAACACAATGGTAGGCAACATAAAAAAGGTGGTTGAAGAAATAAGTGCAGGCGCCGGTAAAATGGTTATAGCTAGTAAAAAATTGACCGATGAATCCTTTCAACTAAGCGAAGGAGCCAGCGAACAAGCATCGGCCGCCGAAGAGGTTTCCTCATCGATGGAGGAAATGTATGCCAACATTCAGCAAAACACCGACAACTCCAAACAGACAGAGCGTATTGCGATGAATGCAGTGGAGGGCATAAAGTTAAGTAACCGCAGTTCAGATCAGTCCAATGCTTATTTGACACAAATTAGCCAAAAAATATCCATTATAGGCGACATTGCCGCCCAAACAAATATATTGGCACTGAATGCTGCCGTAGAAGCGGCCCGGGCCGGACAAGGAGGTAAAGGTTTTGCGGTGGTTGCTGCCGAAGTACGCAAGCTGGCCGAAAAAAGCCAACTGGCGGCCAATGAGATTAATTCCGTTTCGCAAAATACCATACTAAGTTCCAACGAAGCCAATGAAAATTTAAAACGCATTACACCTGAAATTGAAAAAACTGCGCAGTTGGTACAAGAAATAACCAGCGCATCGCAAGAACAGGTATCCGGAGTGGAGCAAATTAATAACGCCATACAACAGCTAAATCAAATTACCCAGCGCAATGCCTCCACCTCCGAGGAAATTGACTCTGCAGCCCGTGAATTAGAAGAACTTTCGATTATTTTAAATAATAGTGTTTCAGTTTTTAAGGTTTAAAAGGCGTGGAGTTAGGAGTTAGGAGTTAGGAGTTAGGAGTTAGGAGCTAGGAATTAGGAACTAAACACTAGGAGCTAAGGAGCTAGCAACTAGCTACTAAGAGCTAGGAGCTATAAACTGATTAATCAATCACCCCTGAACCTATTAGCTCGTCATCAACATACCATGCAGCAAACTGACCGGGTGCAATGCCACGCTGTGGCTTATCAAACACCACATACATGCCTTTATTACGACGATGGATTATGCCCGTTTGTAAAGGCTGACGGTAACGGATACGTATGCTCAACCTGCGGCTCTCCCCCACTGGCAGAGCCAAATCAGGGCGAATCCAGTGTAGCTCCTCGGCGTTTACTTTGAGCACCTGACGGAACAGACCTGTATTTTCCTTGCCCATGCCCACATAAATCTGATTATGAGGTATATTTGTGCCAATGATAAAAAGAGGTTCTGGAAAACCACCTATATTCAAGCCCTTGCGCTGACCCACTGTGTAAAAGTGTGCGCCGCCATGCTCCCCAACATTTTTGCCATATTTGGGATGAAACAAATAAGGCTTCGATAAATCTTCTAAAACCTCATCCGTAGGATTATCAATAGCTTGCTGCCAATCCCTGTCATATAATTCCGAATCATTATCAATAAGAAAGACCTTACCTTTTTTCGATTCGAGCTTTTGTTGAAGGAAAACCGGCAAATCGACCTTACCCACAAAACAAATGCCCTGCGAATCTTTTTTATGCGCAGTAATCAGATTCAGCTCATTGGCAATCCTACGAACCTCAGGCTTTACGATATCTCCAATGGGAAACAAGGCTTTAGAAAGCTGAGCTTGCGATAGCTGACAAAGAAAATAACTTTGGTCCTTGTTTGTATCCGTTCCTGCCAGCAGTCGATGATAAGGCTTACCATCTACTTCAATGGTTTCTTTGCGGCAGTAATGGCCAGTGGCCACAAAATCGGCTCCCAGCTCAAAGGCCTTGTCCATAAAAACATCAAACTTAATTTCGCGATTGCACAATACATCGGGGTTTGGCGTGCGTCCTTTTTCGTATTCAGCAAACATATAATCAACCACGCGTGCACGATACTGCTCGCTCAAATCGACAAAGTGAAAGGGAATATCCAATTTTTTGGCAACCGACATGGCATCGAAACGATCCTCTAACCAAGGACAATCCGAATCCAGCACTCCGGTGGTATCGTGCCAATTTTTCATAAACAGGCCAATCACCTCATAGCCCTGTTGCTTTAAAACATAGGCTGCCACACTCGAATCCACACCCCCTGATAAACCTATAACAACTTTCTTTTTTTGCATCCTTCCGCCTTAAAATTTAGCCTGCAAATATATAAAAAAAGGGAGCACCAGGCTCCCTATTATTATCTTAATTTATATAACTGAAATTTGCTTATCCGTTAATCATCATGGGCATTAACAACATCAACTCGTCCTCGGGGCCGTCATTTTCGGTGGGTAAAAAGATACCTGCACGAGCCGGATC
>JAGXIP010000234.1 GCA_024635585.1 Saccharicrinis sp.
GTGCGACCTTAAGATCACTGGAAGTGGTTCCATTGACATTGATTGGATATGTGGCCTATCATAATTATAGATTATCCAAAGCTACCAAATGGCTCAAAGTTAACAAATAGCCTATCTATTTTATGATCGCTGTGGCCTTCTGGAATTTCCTTGGCGCAGGTATCTTCGGATTTATAATTAATCCACCAATTGCTTTGTATTATGTTCAAGGGCTTAATACTACTCCGCTTCACTCTCATACTGCATTATTTGGGGTTTACGGAATGTTGGGAATTGGTTTGATGCTCTTTGTATTGAGAAGTTTATACCGAAACGTTTCCTGGAACGACAAACTATTAAAAACCACTTTTTGGTCACTTAACATCGGCTTGCTGGCCATGGCATTATTAAGCCTTTTACCAATGGGAATCTGGCAGGCAATTGCGAGTATAGAACACGGAATGTGGTATGCCCGTTCTTCAGAATTAATGCAAGACCCGGACATGATCACCTTAAAATGGCTGCGTACCATTGGGGATGTTATTTTTGCTGTAGGAATGCTTACTCTTTGCTGGTTTGTATTCGACCTTACACTTAGAAATAAAAACAAGGATCACGACACACCCATTATTACCAAGGGAATTTCAAAGGACAAATTAAAAATTAAAGAACCGGTTTAAGCATGACATATGAACAGGAATAATTTCGAAAGCAATTTTTCCTGTTCATTTTTATTCAGAATTTATTGTACTTACATTAGAAAAACACATGCTTGTATAGACCATAAACATTTACAAATATTCTCTTTCAGAATGGAAAAAACCTTTTAATGAAAGCGGGGGGTTTAATTTATAATATAAAGTACATAGTAAAAAAAAACTTGTAGTTTACATGAATTAAAACCGCCTCTTTTTATAGGCAGAAGGAATAACTCTGATAATTTTATCTATTTGTGCAGCTATTAAAAAAACATACAAATATTGCCCTTGCTTATTTCCTTCTTGTGGGTTTAATGGGGGTTTTTTTGAGACTATTTTTTATATTTCCCATTCCTGCAGATTTTAGGTTTATTGTACATGCACATTCTCACGTTGCGCTATTAGGCTGGGTTTATATAGCTTTAATTACTGTTATTTATAAGCTCTACTTCTCTGAAGTCGAAAAAACCACGCACTATAAACCTATAATTTGGTTTACAAATATCTGTATTCTGGGAATGCTGCTAAGCTTTCCTTTTCAAGGATATGCCTTATTTTCCATCATTTTCTCCACACTTTTTTTAATTGCCAGTTATTGGATGGGTTGGTTTATTTTAAAGCATACTCCATTAAAATTTAAGCACAAGCTATCTTATGTGTGCATAAAGGCTTCAATCTGGTATATGCTTATTTCTAGTATTGGGCCATGGGCCGTGGGAGCTATAATGTCCACCTTAGGAAGTGCTTCTATTTGGTATAAGCTTGCCATTTATTTTTACTTACATTTTCAATATAACGGCTGGTTTATACTTGCATTAATAGGAATTCTGTTTTATTTGATCGAACAACTTCCTGTAAAGATTGATAAGAAAAGGTTTAATATCTTCTTTTATCTCCTAAACCTCAGCATAATTTTAAGTTTTTTTCTTTCTGTTTTATGGACCAAGCCACCAGTCATTTTTTATATCCTTGCAGCTTTGGGCGCAATATTACAGGTTGTGGCTTTCCTTTATTTTTTCAGAATTATTAAAAGCTCATGGCCTGGCCTTAAACAAAAATTATCTCCCAATGTTCGGAAGCTTTTAAAACTTAGCGGACTATTATTAGTTGTAAAAATTCTTTTTCAGCTAATTAGTGCCTTCCCCTATTTTGCCGATTTGGCCTTTAATTATAAAGATTTTGTAATTGGTTATCTCCACTGGACATTTTTAGGAGTAGTGAGCTTGTGTCTGCTGGCTTTTCTGGAACATTTTAAATTAATAAAACTTAATGGTTACTTAATTTCGCTTTATCTTTTTGGATTTATTTTTTCTGAATTTCTTATATTTTACAACGGCGTACATCTCTGGTTAAGATGGCCGGGTATCCCGGAACACCCTCTTCTCTTGGTAATTATTAGTGTATTTATCCCGATTAGTCTTGGGATTTTACTGTTGAAAAATTTAACTATAAGGTTGAAGTCCTGAAGTTGCTGAATTTTAGCGAGTTCCTCATTAGCACTCCCTCTTTTCTTTAGTTCTGAATATTTCTGAAAAGTGAAATTTATACAATAAGTAGAAAAATAAAAACTCATATTTAAGATAATTTTGTCCGAAATAATAAAATACTATACCTTTGGCATTAACAGATTCCTATAAAAATGTTTTCAAAAGCTTGTGAATATGGCATTAAAGCCAGTACATATATAGCACTAAAATCCCTCGAAGAAAAACGTGTTAGTCTTAAGGAGATTTCAAGTGAAATAGATTCTCCAATGGCATTTACCGCAAAGATACTACACCAATTGGCCAAGAATGATATTTTAGTATCAGCTAAGGGACCATCTGGAGGATTTCAAATAGAGAAGGAAAAGATCGAATCTATTAAGTTAGCCGATATTGTTTATGCAATAGATGGGGATTCAGTTTATAAAGGTTGTGCTTTAGGATTTAATGAATGTAATGCCAATAAACCCTGCCCATTACATGATAAATTTGTGGGAATTCGGGAGGAACTTAAAAAGATGTTGCAAAGCACCAGTCTTTTTGATTTAACAGAAGGATTGGAAGTTGGGCTCACCTTTCTAAAAAGGTAAAATTTGTTTCGAAAACATTCCTGCTGAATCTTAAAAATCTAACTCCCATCCGGAGAATATAAAATCAAGTTCAATGCAAAAAGAAATCTTAGATTTAGACGACATAAAACTTCTGGTAGATAGCTTCTATACTAAAGTTCAGCAGGATGAGCTACTGGCAGTTGTTTTTAATAAAGTGATAAAAGACCAATGGCCAAAACATTTGGAGAAAATGTACAGTTTTTGGCAAACAGTTCTTTTGGAGGAACATACTTATTATGGCGCTCCATTTATGCCTCATATGAATTTGCCTGTAAGCAAAAAACATTTTGACAGATGGCTGGAATTATTCTTTGAAACTCTGGATGAACTATTCTCTGGAGAAAAAGCAGAAGAAGCCCGATGGCGTGCAAATAAAATGGCAGAAATGTTTCAGCTTAAAATTGCTCATTATCAAAAAACTAATTCCAAACCTTTGATATAAACCAACTACTATCAATTCTTTAAATCTTCAGTAGAAAATAAATAATTTAAACATTTCGGATCTTTAAATCGCAGGAGAGTGAAAAAGATATTTTAAATATCCTCACTCAAACAACTAGGCCTACGATGACAATAGAAACAAAATAACTAGTAGCAACTATTACACTAGTTGCTTAATTCCTAGTTGATTTTAATTTTAAATCATTTCTAAAGGAAACTTATCAGTTTGCTTTTTATGAAATAGGTAAACCTTTAGGTTTACTTTATGGTATTGCAGAGATAAATTAGTCTAGGCTTGCCTATTTTTGCAGAATGATAATAATAGTTGGAGCAGGCTTATCCGGCCTTCTTATAGCATATCGATTAAAACAAGAAGGGATTCCATTTAAAATCCTGGAGGCAAGATCCAGAATTGGAGGGAGGATCAATACGGTATATGGTACAAACCATACCCCCGTGGAAATGGGTGCAACATGGTTTGGGGAGCAGCATAAGGACCTAAGAGCTCTCCTGGAGGAATTAGGAATTGAATACTTTGAACAGTATATGGAAGGCACAGCATTCTTTCAGCCTTTCTCTACTTCGCCGGCAGAATCTATACAAATCCCCGGTCAACCGTCTAGTTATAGAATTTCCGGTGGTACCTCCCATCTTATAAATACCTTGTATAATAAATTGGATGAGAAGGAACTCCTACTAAATCAATCTGTAAAGGAAATTAAATTCCACAATAATTCTGTTCAGGTAATTACAGAGCAGGTGTTTGAAGGAAGTAAAGTTGTTTTGGCCATTCCTCCTAAATTGTGGGCTAATAATATTTTCTTCGAGCCTAAATTACAGGATAATTTGATGAATATAGCTCGACAGACGCATACCTGGATGGAAGATTCCATTAAAATTGCGCTCACCTACAAACAAGCCTTCTGGCAACAAGAAAAGCTCTCCGGTACTTTATTCAGTAATACTGGACCGGTTACCGAACTCTATGATCATTGCGATCATGAAAGATCCAAAGCTGCACTTTGCGGTTTTATCAACTCCTCCTTTAAGCAACTTGACTCTGCTGTTAGGCGTACTAAGGTTATAGATCAAATAACAAGTGTTTTTGGAGAGAAAGCTGCAGACTTTCTGGATTATGAGGAGTGTATTTGGAGTATGGAAGCAAACACTTTTATAGAATCTGAGTTTGCTCTTGCTCCTCATCAAAATAACGGACATCAAATTTTTCGCACCTCTTTTTTTGAAAATAAATTATTAATTTCCAGTTCTGAAGCTGCTTCAGAATTTTCCGGATACATGGAGGGTGCAGTAGCTTCAGCGAATGACACTGCTAAAAGAATAATCACCTCCAAGCTAGATTAAGCGCTAAGAGTCGGCATTCAGGTGAAAAGTGCTATTTTAGACATTAACTAACAAACAACAAAGCCGAGGATCCCGATGACACTCGGGACCACGTCCCTACTCCATACAGCTTGCGTTAACCAAGACCCTTGGCAACAATTTAAATCAATGTACTTTCCGGAAATAGGTTGACTAAAAATTAAACCTTTTAGTACAATACCTAATGCAAGAACAAAATCAACACTGTCGAACACCTTATTACCTGCTCACGTCTGCTTCATGTTTTTAGAATTGAACTAGTATTGAAACAAAATTCAATTATCAAATACTATAGTAAAAGTCATTTATCAATAAAAATTCGCGATTTGGATGAGACGTTTAATATTTAGTAATTGAATTTTACGACCATCTGTAGATATAAGTTTATCATGTTTAAAATCATGAAGCACACGAGCTAATGTTTCAACAACTGTACCTGCCATATTAGCTAAATCGGAGCGGGAAAGCAAAATATATGAATTTGCATCATCATCATCAACTTTATATTTATCATGTAAAATCAATAAATTAAGTGCCACTCGTTCCCTTACCGTGCGTTGTGATAATACCGCCATTAGATTGGCCAAAACACTAAATTCATGGCTTAAACTTTTTAATAGTAAACGTGAAAATGATGAGGAATCATTAAGTATATTATTAAAATCCTTTACGGTTATAAAAGAGATTATAGAGTTTTCTATAGCCACTGTTGTATCCCCATAAGTACTTTCACTTAAAACCGATGAGTAACCAAAAAATTCACCTGCATTATAAATATATATTATTTGTTCTCTCCCATCATTATCCATTTTGTATTTTTTTACTTTACCGCTTTGCAAATAAAAGATACCAGATGGCAATGTCCCTTCAGTAAATATTGGATGGTTTTTACGATACTTTTTATCAACCATAATATCTTCAAGAAATTCCCTGTCATGCGAAGGTAATTCGCTTAAAATATATTGGCTATTAAATGTGAATTTAGTAATCATACTTGAGTATCAAAGTTACGTTTTATTTGCTTTTTAATCCAAAACTTGATTTAAATCAAGTTTTACCTAGATTCTCATCAACTACCATTGATTATTAGCGGTGTAGCTTTGCAATCAACAATCAAGCTATCATTTCTATGAAAAAAATTGAGCAATTAAATGCAATTGGTATTCATCCTATAAAAGAATACTTCTGGAATTTACCCGTTTCAAAATTAATATCGCATACGCTTCAAAAGGAGCAAGGTGTATTGACTAATAAAGGGGCTTTAGCTTGCAATACCGGAGAATTTACAGGGCGATCGCCAAAAGATAAATATATAGTTAAGGATAGTATTACTGAAGATTCTATTTGGTGGGGAGATGTAAACCATCCGTTTTCAACAGAAGATTTTGATAGGTTATATAATCGTGTTACAGCATTTTTATCCAAAAGAGATATTTATATTAAAGATGTGCAGGCCGGTAGTAAAAAAGAGTATCAGCTTAATGTTCGTGTGATCACAGAAACCCCTTGGCAAAGCTTATTTGCGAACAACCTTTTTATAAGACCTTCAGAAAAAGAGCTGGAAACTTTTGAACACGAATGGCTCATAGTTGCTGCTCCCGAATTTAAGGCAGACCCGGAAACAGATAAAACAAGGCAACACAATTTTACAATTATCAATTTCACTAAGAAAGTAATTCTTATTGGAGGTAGTGCCTATACCGGCGAAATTAAAAAAGGAATTTTCACCATTTTAAATTACATTTTACCACATCAAAAAAATGTACTATCAATGCATTGTTCTGCCAACATTGGTAAAGATGAAAATACTGCAATTTTCTTTGGTCTATCTGGAACAGGAAAGACAACCTTGTCTGCAGATCCTGAAAGAGCCCTTATAGGTGATGATGAACATGGTTGGGACTCCAAGAACGTATTCAATTTTGAGGGAGGCTGTTATGCGAAATGCGTTAATTTAAGTGAGGAAAAAGAACCTCAAATATTTTCAGCTATACGTTTTGGAACCTTACTTGAAAATGTTCGTTTCTATGAAGGTTCAGATACCGTTGATTATGACAATATTCAGGTTACAGAAAACACCAGAGCAGCATATCCGATTAATTTTATAGATAATGCAAAAAATCCTTCTATTGGAGGAACACCAAAAAATATATTCTTTTTAACCTGTGATGCTTTTGGAGTATTGCCTCCAATTTCCAAGTTAACAGTTGGACAAGCTATGTATCATTTTATTTCTGGCTATACCGCAAAGGTTGCAGGAACCGAAGCTGGAATCACAGAGCCTCAAACTACTTTTTCTGCCTGTTTTGGCGAACCTTTTTTGCCCCTACATCCTACTAAATATGCCGAATTATTAGGTAAAAAACTGGTAAATGACAAGGTAAACGTTTGGCTTGTTAATACAGGTTGGTCTGGTGGTGCCTATGGTGTTGGAGAGCGTATTAAGTTAAGTTATACTAGGGCAATGATCGCTGCCGCTCTGGATGGTAAATTAGATCGCATAGATTATTTAAAACATAGGGTTTTTGGTTTGCAAATGCCTACAGTATGTGAAGGTGTGCCTTCCAGGATATTAAATCCAAAGAACGCTTGGGATAATGCGCATAAATATGATGAGACTGCTGAAAAACTTGCGGTACAATTCAATGAGAACTTTAAAAGTTATCAATCTTTTGCAAATGATGAGATCCGCTCAGGAGCTCCAAAAACATTAACAAACTTAGAAAAAGCCTAGTGTATGAATAAAATTAATACCGAAGCTATAATGCAATGTCCTAACTGTGGTTCTAAGTACAAACAAAAAATGCCACAGCTTGCAAAGCATATTAATAATAAATGTGTTGTTTGTTCAACTTTTTTTGGAATAAGCAATACTAAGGAATGTTGTGTTTACTGTTCCTATAGCAATGTGATTTGTCCTACAGCTCAAAGGAAATTATAAAAAAGTAAATCAATATACCCTTAAATCACTTCCATCCAATCGATCCCGAATGGTTGCGATAAAACAATAATGTGGGGAAGGATATATGATTTTTCCTTATTGTAAACGGGGAGGCTTAGAACGCAATTCAATATTAGTATCTATTTTAATTAGTTAACATTGATGCGTTTCGTGAAGGCTGGATTATTAAAAAAAAATGACGCCAATTTATATCTCTAAAAGGTCTGTAAAAGCAGATGCTAATGCTTTAATCTTTGGTTCTAAAACTATTATATATTACACCATATGATGCAGATTCCTAAAAACATCTATTATACAAAAGAACATTTATGGTTTCAGAAAGTAGGGCTGTATGACTTTTATGTGGGAATAACCGATTTTGGTCAAAAGGAAATAGGAACAATCGATTTGATAGAACTAAGCTTTAAAGGAAGAAAACTAAAAAAGGGAACAACTTGGGGAGCCGTATATGGAATTAATGACACTCTTCGTTTAATAGCTCCTTTTGACTGTGAAATCCTGCAAAAAAATAAAGATTTGCAAAAGCATGCCGCTTATGTAAATACTTCTCCTTATGAGTATTGGTTCGCAATTTTAACAACTAAAATAGAGATTAGTTCCTTGTTAACTTTTCAAGATTATAAACAACTCACACAATGATCTTAGAAACTGAGCAATTAAAAATTGAGACTGAAGACGCTCGTTTTAATTCAATTTATCCTATACATATTAAAAAACTTTCTGAACGTCATTGGACACCTGTGGAAGTAGCTAAATTAGCTTCAGATTTTTTAGTTCATAAACCAAAATGTAAAGTTTTGGATATTGGTTCGGGCGTAGGGAAGTTCTGTTTAATAGGTGCTACTTCAACGGACGGTCGTTTTTACGGTGTTGAGCAACGAGCGGAGCTTGTAAAGCTATCACAAAGAATTGCAGAAACACATCACATCAATAATGTGGAATTTATCAATTCTAATGTTACAGAAATTTCATTTTCAAATTTTGATGCCTTCTATTTTTATAATCCATTTTATGAAAATATAGACGATTCACTACTAATAGATAACAAGCTCGTTTTAGACGAGAAATTATATTTCGCTTATACGGAATATGTAGTAAATCAATTGAAACAAACACCTGTTGGAACACGCCTCGTAACATATTGGAGTATGAACTTGGATATTCCGGAAGGTTTTATTTTAGAGTTTACAGCTTATAATGGTAAGCTTGACTTTTGGGAAAAGAAATTTTGATTGCTATGAATAAAAAGTTGAACCATAATCAAAAAAGTAAGGATTCACTGATAGTTCAAGGTGTAGAAAAACTTAAAATCCTCGGATTTTCCAATGCTACCACACATACTATTTTGACTGATGATATATATCAGCTATACTTTTTAAGTTTTCTGAATAACATATCTAAACCTAAAAACGAGGAAGAGATTATGGCAATAAAAGAACTAAAATCATTCCTAATTAAACTTATTGAAATTTAATTAATACTAGCATTACGCATAATTTAAACTTAATTCATGAATATACTTGATAAAATACAAACGCGACTTGGTCCATTAGGAGATCATGCCCACTATGCACACGGTTACTATGCCTATCCAAGACTTGAAGGAGAAATTAGTAACAAAATGAATTTTAATGGTAAAGAAAAGTTAGTATGGAGCCTAAATAACTATTTAGGATTGGCCAACCATCCGGAAGTTAGAGAGGCTGATAGTGAGGGGACAAGACGTTATGGGCTTGCATATCCAATGGGTGCGAGAATGATGAGCGGTAATACTAAGCTCCATGAACAGTTTGAAACCGAAATTGCCGATTACGTACAAAAAGAAGATGCTTTTCTATTAAACTATGGGTATCAAGGGATGCTTTCCATAATTGATAGCTTGGTAGACAGAAATGATGTTATTGTGTACGATGCAGAGTCTCACGCTTGTATACTTGATGGGGTACGATTACATATGGGGCAGCGGTTTGTTTTTAAACATAATGACATCGATGATTGCGAAAAACAATTAATCCGGGCTCAAAAAATTACTAAAAAAACCAAAGGTGCAATTTTAATGATTACCGAAGGAGTTTTTGGTATGCGTGGTGACCAAGGAAAACTTAAAGAAATTGTTGCTTTAAAAGAGAATTACAGCTTTTCATTATTGGTAGATGATGCGCACGGCATTGGCTGTATGGGCAAAACAGGTGCGGGAACAGGTGAAGAACAAGGAATTCAAGATGGCATTGATTTCTATTTTGGCACTTTTGCCAAATCATTTGCCGGAATAGGCGCCTTTATCGCAAGTACCAAAAAAGCAATCATGTTTTTTAAATACAATATGCGATCCCAAATCTTCGCAAAAGCACTGCCTATGCCTATGGTTTTTGGAGCTTTAAAACGACTGGAATTGATGCGAGCCCGACCCGAATTAAGGGAGAATCTATGGCATATCACAAATGCTTTACAAGATGGTTTAACTAATGCAGGATTTGATATAGGTAGTACCAATTCACCGGTTACTCCTGTATATTTAAATGGTACCATCGAAGAAGCTACAGCTTTGGTAAGTGATCTACGAGAGAACTATCATATATTTTGTTCTATGGTTGTATATCCTGTGGTGCCAAAAGGAATGATTATTTTAAGGTTAATTCCAACTGCAAATCATACCTTAGAAGATGTAGATAGAACCATAACCGTTTTTAATAAAATAAAATTAAAACTTATGGCTGGTCATTACCAACAAAAGGTTGAGGCAGCTGTTTAAATAATTTATTAAAATAGAATTTTGATGAGACGAGTAGTAATAACAGGTTTAGGAGCTATAACTCCTATAGGAAATAATACAAAACACTATTGGGACAATTTGCTCAATGGAGTATCGGGAGCTGATAAAATTTCTCGTTTTGATACTACAAAGTTTAAAACAGATTTTGCCTGCGAGATAAAGAATTATGATGCATTAAATTATTTCGATAGAAAGGAAAGTCGGAAATTGGACAGATTTAATCAATATGGGCTTATAGCAGCCGATGAAGCTATTAAAGATGCCCATTTGTGTTTTGATAAATTAGATACAGAAAGAATCGGAGTTATATTTTCAAGTGGGATAGGTGGTTTTGAAACTATAGAGAAAGACATCATAGAATTCAGTCAAAATCAATTTAACCCAAGGTTTAACCCTTTTTTTATCACCAAGATTATCGCCAATAGCCTTGCTGGTTATTTATCTATTAAACACGGTTTA
>JAGXIP010000235.1 GCA_024635585.1 Saccharicrinis sp.
ATGATATCTCAAAGGAATTTGAAAATGGTAAATCTCCGCTTGATAAGTTTGCTGAACGCAGGCCCGATCTGCTGTATCTTCCCCTCACCTGTGAAAATACGAATACCCTTATCCCTTATATAGACCTGGTGAACGAGGTGATGGAGTATTATACCGTTCATAAAAAATTGGATGAAATGGCCGCCTACGATACGGGGGCAACCACTGCCGACGAACTACGGGCAAATCCACAATACGTAAAACTGGAAGCTTACAAAAATTTAAAAGATGCCGTTTATCCTTTTTCACTTCCCTATCACCAGCCATTGGATGTGATCCGCACCTATGGCGATCATCTAAAAATGGAACGCTATGAGCTAATGAAAGCTTTACAAGTGGATTTTTCTGCCAAAGTAGCTAAAGAAATTGAGTCGGAAGCGTTACGGATATCGGAAGAGGAATACCGTGTTTTGACGTTAAAAGATTTTAATGGTGACCCCGACCTGGATGAGTTGAGCACAGCGGCAACAAAACCAAAACGTCAAATACAGCAATATTTTGGCTTTCCTTATGCATCGACACCCGCTGAGGTTCAGCAGGCCGAAGACAATATGGAAAAAGTTGCGGGAATTGTTGCTCCAAATGGTGACGGAATTCATGAATTTCTCAGACGTACCGGGGTAAAATATTCCGATTTGGTGGAATTAATAAAAACCAAGTTCATTAACCCCCACCAGGATACGCTATTCTTCCTGGAAAGGCTTTTTGCAGGGAGTCAAATAGATTCCTCAACCCTCTACACCAAATTTCAACAAATACAAAATGATAGTATAAAGTCTGATGACAATATATGGAAAAAGCTTCCGCCTGAAATCACATCTGCTGATTTCACTTTGTGGGTCAAAGACCATTTTGATGATTTCAACACTGTTATCACCTTATATCAATCTGAATCTGCCTGTGCCCTGAATAGCACCATTTTAAAAACGATTGAAAATGTGTATGCCAAGGTTTCTTCTTCGGGCATTACGAATGATACCTGGTCAAGAATCCATCGCTTTATCCGTTTGTGGCGAAAACAGGGTTGGAAAATCCATGAGGTAGATCTGATGCTAACCGCTTTTGGGGAAAGCGATATTACGGAGGATACCATTGGTAAACTCTCCAATGTGTTTTTATTGAACAGGCAATTGAAACTTCCCTTAAATAAATTGGCCACACTTTGGGGCAACATTGAGACTTATGGCGATAACTCGCTTTACAAAAAATTGTTTCTCAATAGGGCCGCGCTCAGTATCGACGATGCATTTGTGGCCGATAAATTTGGAGAGTACCTTATAGAAACGACCAATCCTTTGGGAAACCATATTCCCGCAATTCTTTCGGCGTTCAGGATGTCGCAAGATGATTTGAACGCAATAATCGAAGTTGCCCGTGTTAAGGACAGCACAGGCAAGGAGCATCCCCTTAGTCTTAAAATAGACGGCCCAAATCCAAGTATATATCAACAATTAAATCTATTTAACCTTTCCATAATTTATCGCTATACTGTTCTAAGCAAGGCCCTAAAATTAAGCGTGCCCGATTTTTGCCTGCTAACGCGCTTATTTGGTCCGGCACCTTTTAGCATTTTATCTATTGATACATCTGGCATACCCATTTTTGACACGATTTCCCCATCGGCCACGCTTGAGTTCTCAGAATGGGCCGCGAACATAAAAAAAGCAGGCTTTAAGGCAACCCTACTGCAGTATATTATTGAGGGAAAACTACCGGCCGCATCCACCTTGGGCCTAAACGGGGACAAAGCAAAACAGACCGTTCGGGATATTCGCGAGGCATTTAACCTGATCGACCAGAAGTATCCGGCAATACCCGTAGTACCGCTTAGCACGGAGTTGTTGGGCAATATGCTCTCCGTCTCCTTTAAATCAGAGGTGGTGGACCATCTCACTAGTATCATTGGCACCCGGCAATCCTATAATGCACAGGCAGACCCCAATCTGGTGGTAGTTGTGCCCCCTTCGCTCGCCACCAGATTAAGTTATGATCCAAAAAGTGGGATACTGCTTTGGATAGGCATTATGTCCGAATCCGAGCATATTTCCTTAAAAGAACCCCTTGTTCTGCCCACCAACGATAGTTTAATAAGCGCCGTTGATTCACTATATATACAGTCCCGGACATTTCCCGCCGGCAGTCCTGTGTATCAGGTTATAGCGGCTGCCAACTTATCCCTGGACATCCCCGATCCTCTTTCTCCAAAATACACCTACAGTAATGCTGGTGGAAGGCTAACCTGTACCGGTATCATGTCCGATGCGGAATATCTTGACCTGAAAGGTCTATCGGGGAAGGCGGATTTCCAGGCTGCTGTTGAAAAAATTTATGAGATGCCGGAAGATTTTATTAGGAATAATTTTAGAGGTGTTTTTGAAAAAGCCCCACCAAATGCAGCTTTAACAAATCTACTTAATCGTCCTGCGCAGCAAAATGAAAATACGCTGGTAGATAAGCTACAATTTGTATATGATAATTATTTTCCATTATTGGTACAAAAACTGCGTGAAGATCTGATCGTACAGCATATCGCGGCCCTAATCGGGTTAAGCCAGGAAGCCACCCAAGTGCTGATAAAAAACGATCTGCGGGACCTTATGAAGTCTATTGAAGTGCAGGGATTTTCGGCCGAATATTTTCCCAATGCTACGTTTACCAAGCCGGCAGTTTCACGAACCGACCCTGAAATCAATTTTGATTGGGAAAAAGAAAGCCCTGACCCGACAGTTCCTCCAGCCATTCCTGCCAATAACTTCAGCGTTCGTTGGCAGGGCTATGTAACTCCTCCTGCCAGCGGGGAATATACGTTGATTGTGGATGTTAAGGAAGCAGATGAAGACTTTAAACTTTATCTGGACGATGTGCTGATTTTGGAAAAAACGGCTGCAGGTACTTCCTGGGAGGTAATTGTACCACTAAATGCTTCCCAAATGCACAAACTGAAAGTGGAATATGCAGAGAGTACCGGAAATGCCGGCATCTCCCTGTCCTGGAAAACGGCAACCACGGGCCAGGAAATAATAGCTGCTTCATTTTCTTTCCCGGCTGATGTTGTTAGCGATTTCATGTCGACCGTCCGATCCTACCATCGGGCAGCGGCATTTATTTCGGGCTTCGTACTTACCGATACGGAGGTAAATCATTTTGTAAAGTACAGTATCGATTTTGACAATATTGATTTTAAAACTATTACAACCTCGCATTGGAAACGCATCCATAATTATATGCAGCTGCGTAACGCCGTGCCCCAATCGCAGGCACTGCTGACCGATTTTTTTACAGCTGCCAAGAGTAAGGCTGCAGATAATACCCTCGCCAATTTATTGTATCTCGCTACGGGATGGAATCAGATATCCCGGGATATTTTAATAGCACACTTTAGTTTAACCCCAAAAGATTTTATAAATGAAATTGCGCTTTTAAAAATACATGACGCCCTGATATTGGTCCAAAGAACCGGGCTCTCACCCCAGACTTTGGTAGAATGGGGCAAACCCGAAACGGGTTTTGATGCTTTACATAGTACCGCTGAACAGGTCAAGAGCAGCGTAAAGGCAAAATATGAAGAAGAAGACTGGTTAAGCCTTGCCGGGGGTTTAAGTGATAAGATTCGGGAAAACCAAAAACAGGCACTTATCGGTTACCTGCTTACCAATAAGAATCTGATCAATTGGGGGGTATATGATGCGGACAGTTTGTTTGAATATTTTTTGATCGATGTACAGATGGGCGCATGTATGGATACCTCAAGGATCGTACAGGCCAATGCCGCCGTACAGATGTTTGTGAACCGTTGCCATCTGAATCTGGAAAGTGTTAAAGATGAAAAGGGAAAAGAAATGGGGGTGGCAGTCGAAGCCATTGACAGAGAGCGTTGGGAGACTATGAAGCTCTACCGGGTGTGGGAAGTAGGCAAAAAAATATTTATCCATCCCGAAAATTGGCTGAACCCTGAATGGCGGGATGACCGGAGCCCCTTCTTTAAGGAACTGGAATCGGAACTGACACAAAACGATATTACTACCCGAAGCGTTGAAACCGCCTTTAGAAATTACCTGACCAAACTGAATACTGTGGCCAACCTGGATGTCTGCGGGATGTACCAGGAAAATGATGCCAAAGACGAAATGAAATGGTTGCACGTATTTGGCCGTACCCATAATGCGCCCTACCAGTTTTTCTACCGTACCTGCAGTGAGTCCTATAAATGGAGTGCCTGGGAAAAAGTGATTGTGGATATCCGTATGACAGAAGATGGCGACAATAGCGGGGTGCATTTGCTGCCCGTGGTATGGAAAAACCGCTTGTTTCTGTTTTGGGGTGAGTTTATTGAAAAGCAAAAAGAGAATCCAAAAAGTAATGCGCCTATTGATGAACTTGCAAAGAAAAAACCCTCAGAAATAGAACCTAAAAAATATTTGGAGATGAGGCTTGCCTGGTCCGAATATAGTGAAGGTAAATGGAGCCCCAAGCAATTAACCAAAGAATTTCTAAATATTCCAGGGTTTCTTGCTGATCCAATCAAAATAGTTACATTGAAAAATTCGATTTTAGAAGATGGTTTATCTATTATTCTCTTTCACAATATTGGACTACTGGGATGGCAGTTCAGTTACAATACATTCCATTTCAAATTATCAGATATTCAATCACAGGTATTAGTTTCGGAAAATGATGAAAGTTACAAGGATCAAAAGAAATCAGCATCTCGTTATCATAATAATTTTGAAAAGCAACAGTTAGATAACACGTTAGAATTTTTTGGCAATACTTATTTGCAAAATCCGGTTGATCATAACATATTTTTTTCAAATAACAGGCTGAAAAAGGAGGAGGCCCCCTGCGATTCATTTTTTTATAGCGGTGACAACCGTACCTATTTTGTGCGTCCTATTGAAGGATATAAAGACTTGGAAGTCGTAAAAGATCCCAGTAATAATGATTCTATAGTTTTTGAATTTTTTGTAAATACAATTCCTACAAACTATCTTCAAAACAAACTAAATGAGAAATGGGTTTATGATAACTTATTAAATATTTCCACTAGCAACAATGTGATGAAAACTGTGTCGGGTGCAGCGCCCAAAATGTTTTCAAGGGAAAGGAATATAGATGAAATGTCCCTTTCTGAAAATGACCTTGAGCTAGAGCCTCAAATGAAAAATTCCGGCTCGGATAAGGAAAACGTTTCATTTGGGGGAAATTTGCAAGTAGTTGAATCAAGTCTTGTGAAAACAAAACAATTGGCCTTCCATACGTTTTATCACCCCTTTTCCAGTCATTTTGTTTCACGTTTAAACCAAGATGGCATTAAAGGATTAATGGATATCGACACAGTTACTTTGTATAGCAAAATTCTATACAATGATAGTGGTGACATTTTTAATAAACAATACAATCCAAATTTTAAACTGGTAAAGAAAGCCCCGGATGTTGATTATGATTCAAACAACGCCTATACCTATTACAAAGAGAACATCTGTTTTGACGTATATGGGGCAAACAGCCTCTACAATTGGGAATTGTTCTTTCATGCCCCATTATACATTGCCACCCGATTGAGCGAAAATGGAAAATACGAGGAAGCCATGAAATGGTTTCATTACATCTTCGACCCCACAACTGATGACCTACCTCTTCCCGGCCAGGATAAAACCGCCCGGTATTGGAAATTCCTTCCGTTTAAAACCCTTGCTGATCCTAAGAAATCGTTGGAAGATTGGTTTAAGAAATTAGAGTCCAATGCTAATCCCGAAGTTGAAGAGGATACCATTGAAGAATTGCGTAATGACCCCTTTAATCCGTTTTTGGTAGCCCGCAATCGACCCATAGCCTTTATGAAAAGTGTCATCATTAAATATGTGGAGAATTGGCTCGCATGGGGCGATTCGCTGTTCAGGACTTTTACTCGGGAAAATGTATACGAAGCACTGCAGTATTATGTGATTGCCAGTCATACCATGGGAAGGCGTGCGGAATTGGTGCCCAAACGTGGGAAAATTAAAGCCCAAACCTACGATTCATTAAAAGAGAAATGGGACGATTTTTCAAATGCGCTGGTGCAATTGGAAAACATTTTCCCCTATAGTAGTTCCAGCGCCAATAGCGAAACAGGCAGTACGGGTCCGGGATTATTGGGCATGGGTGATGCGCTTTACTTTTGTATTCCACACAACGAAAAGTTGACGGAGCTTTACGATACCATTGAGGACCGCCTTTACAAAATACGGCATTGTATGGACATTGACGGGGTAGAAAGACAATTGGCACTCTTTTCGCCGCCCATTGATCCGGCCATGCTTATCAATGCGGCGGCCCAGGGCCTTAGTTTGGGAAGCATCCTATCCGATCTTGGCAGTCCGCCCCCCATATATCGTTTTAGCTATTTACTGCAAAAAGCAAATGAATTTTGTGCTGAGGTAAAAGCGTTGGGCAGTACATTGCTTGCCACCCTGGAAAAGAAAGACGGCGAGGAACTTGGCCGGATGCGGGCCTCGCATGAAACGGCCATGTTGGATATGATGACCGCCATTAAGGAACGCCAGATACTGGATGCAAAAGTGAATAAGGAAGCATTGCTAAAATCGCGGGAAACAGCCCGGTTTCGTTTGCAGCATTTTACGGACCTTTTGGGTAACGAGGCACTGTCTATTCCTGAAATACCTACCCTTGCTGCAGATCTGACCGCGGACAGCCAATTGCCCGCGGATACAAACATTCAAACGATTAAAACCGATGTGGATGAGACTTTGGTTGAAAGCGATGAAAGAGGCGTAAAATTAATTCCAAAAGAAAAAGAAGAATTAGACGATTTGGAAGATGCAAGAGCAACACAAAAAATAGCTGAATATATTCAGTTAGTATCCAGTAGTGCTTTGGCACTAATCCCCAACTCAACAGTTGATGGTAAACCACTTGGCGTGGGTGCTGGTGTTATCTGGGGTGGATCTAACCTCAGTAGTGCAGCCAATGCTTTTGCGCAAGGCTTTCAAATTGCAGCATCTAACAAATCCTTTGATGCTAGTATGGCTATAAAAATGGCTTCCTACATACGAAGAGAACAAGACTGGACATTACAAGCCAATCTGGCTTCAAAAGAAATTGTACAACTGGATAAACAAATTACATCGGCGGATATAAAAATTCAGGTAACAGAAAAAGAACTGGCCATGCACCAACAACAAATTGAAAACTCAAAAGAGGTGTGGCACTTTCTGAAGGACAAATTCACCAACCAGGAGTTGTACCAATGGATGAAAGAACAACTATTCTCTGTTTATAAACAGAGCTTTAACCTGGCTTACGATATGGCCAAAAGGGTGGAGAAATGCTACCGGTATGAATTGGGGAATGAAATAACCAGTTTTATCCAGTACGGTTATTGGGACAATACCATGCAGGGTTTATGTGCCGGCGAAAAACTACAACTTGCCCTGCGCCAACTGGAAGTGTCGTACCTGGAAGAAAACAAAAGGCAACTGGAACTTACAAAAAGTGTCTCTGTGGCATTGTTCAATCC
>JAGXIP010000017.1 GCA_024635585.1 Saccharicrinis sp.
ACCCCGAGAAATATCAAAATGGCAAAGAAATAACAGGTCTTGATAAAGTGACAGATGGTATGGCTTTTCACGCGGGAACCAAGCTGCAGGATGGCAAAGTGCTTAGCAATGGCGGAAGGGTAATAGCGATGAGTGCCTGGGGAAAAAATATGAACGAAGCTTTGGCAAAATCGTACAAAAATGCCGAAGCCGTTAATTACGAAGGTAAATATTATCGAAAAGATATCGGTTTCGACTTGTAAGAAGGGATTGGTTAAATATTTTTGTTTTCAATACACTCTGAGGTTGGTTATTTACTGATTTTAAATAAAAATATTTGTCAACAAACACATAATTTTATCGCAACATAAAGGATAAAGTTGGGCTACCCGCCTGCCTGCCGGTAGGCTGGGAGGGCAGGAAGCCCGATGTGAATATGATGAAGTACTAGTTAAGGATATTCCAAATTGAATACTTTTTTATAACTAGACACGGCATTTATGCCGTGTAACATTACGTAGCATGAATCGGTTTTAACCGAAAATATAAAATAAGATGTTATTGCCGTTAGATTGAACTCCAAATGGTATTGTATTTTCAATGATTTTATATCCTTAAAAAAGCCAAATCAAAGGAAATAAAAGGTGTAACAAACAGACGCAAGCAAAAATCGAAATATCGTAAATTATGCTGATAAAACTAATACATAATAATAAGATAGGAGCCTATGCCGTTATGCTCCTTCTTATTTTGTTGTTTTGGATAAAGCCTGTTTTGTTGGGACATGCAATAGACACTTCTTCGTTTGAAAACCCTATGCCGCTCTGGGCATTATTTGCATTCATTACAGACTTACCTTGGCTCGCTTATGTATTTAGTGCTTTATCCGCTATTTTCGTTAGTTTAAGTATAAACCGCCTTAATTCTAAATATGCCTTAATCAGCAAGCAATCGGCTTTGCCGGGTGTGGTGTTTGTTTTGCTGATAGGCGGTATGCCACTAGCTCTGCATTTCAACCCCATTTGGATTGCTACCCTATTTTTTATCCTTGGATTGGAATACCTGTTTGCCGCCCACGAGTATCGTAAGGTGATGAAAGAATGTTTCTTAACTGCCTTTTGGATTTCGGTGGCCAGTTTATTTAGCTACAATCTGGTGTTGCTCTATCCGCTGTTTATTCTACTAATGATGCCTTTGCGCCTGCTTAATTTCAAATCGTTTTTGGCAACGATCATAGGCTTTTTGCTACCTTGGTTATTTTTACTGGGCTCTGAGTTAATATGGGGAAGCATTCCTGATTATTTTCATTACCTGAGTTTCTCCTGGGACAAGGTGGTACATGGTTTTCAGCATAACTCTTTTAGTTGGGCTTATCTTGTTTCCATCTCATTTATATTTTTTATAGGTGCACTTTCTGTTGTGCGTGCCTATGGGACAAAAAAAATATTTACCCGAAAACAATACCTCGTTTTTATTTATACCGCATTATATATTGCCGTACTCATGCTAGTTACCGGTCTTAATATAAACATGATAACCATGCTGGCGGTACCTTTTTCAATTGTAATCGCTCACCTCATCGACCACATTCGCTCTGTTTTATGGAAGAATATTGCGCTGGCCTGCCTAGTCCTATTGTCCTTAGCCGGACATATATTGCTGTAATGATGCATGTTAATTTCAGTATATTTTGGCTGTCCGGTTGCTAGAAGGCAGAAAACCGGGTATGAATACGATCAAATTCCTTAGGATTCCGCGTGCAGCCAGAGAAGGAGAAAATCTTGGGGCTAATTATATTTATTCTTTGATAGGAAAATAATTAACTGATACCGTTGAGAATACAGCTAACCACTATATAAAATTCCGCTATACTTCACGGTTTTTCCAAGTAATACTGCCCAGAGCCGCCCATACAACTGAAATAACTATATAAATAGGATATATACATGCGATTGCCAAATAACGCACCGCATTTAGTTTTATATTGAAAAAGAGAGCTCCACGTTTTATTAGGAGGTAATCAAGGGCTATTTTAATTATGCTTAAACCCAACAAGCCAAGCCCAAGGTAGAGATTTACCAAAAGTGCAAGAGGTAAGGATAATAGAACAATATTCGTTAGTAATACCAAATAGGCTACATAAATAGTGAATCTATCGGTATAAGCTTTGCTTTTGGATGCCCATCGGGCGCGCTGTCTTAAAAATGCCTTTAACTCTTGCTCTGGATAAGTCTGTACAATGGCATCTTGCGACTTTACAAACGCGATCTTTTTTTTATGGGCTTTGCAATATTGCAATAAAAAAATATCGTCGCCACTGGCCCACTCTATTTTGAGGGATGACTGGGCTTGTAGCCAAACTTTTTTTGATACGGCTAAGTTGGCACCATTGCACATAATGGGACTGCAAGCACCAATAGCACCCGCTCCGGAAGTTACGAGGCTTAAAAAATCTATGGTCTGAAAATGCTGAAGGAAGTTACGTGGCTCCGTTAAGCGCACCGGGCCAACTAGTAAATCAGCTCCGTAGCTTTTAAGTGTTGTTGCCATACTGCTTAACCAATTGGGCGGATGCAAGCAATCGGCATCTGTAAAAACAATATAATCGAAGCGGGATGCTGCTACACCTGCGGCCAGTGCTGTTTTTTTTCCTTTTCCCTTATTTTTTATAAGTCTGAAATGAGGTAAATCAGCAATCAGGCTTTCTACAAGTGCCCGCGAATTATCCGAGCTATGGTCGTCAATTAATATCACCTCATAGTTGACATGCTGCTGGTTTTTTAGTCCATCGATAAGCTTGGTGAGGATTGTTTGTTCATTCCGGAAAGCTACCACGCACGAAATTTGAGCTGTAGCAGCAGCATTATTTGAAATGTAAATGGGTTTTATTATATCCCATCCATGTATAAATCGTGCAACAAGCAAGTAATAGCTAACGAACAGAAGAAGTAAAAGAATTGAAATTGCTATTAAAAACATGTTTGCTGGCTAAGTTGTTCGTATGTACTAAACTAAAAAGATCAAAAAAAATCCCGATTCCATGCTGGGGATTCGGGACAGTTATTTCAAAAAAAGGACAATCTATTTTACTTGATACAGCCAACTCTCCATCATGTTGTTGAGTATTTCTTGTTGCCGTGCTTCCATTTTTCTGTAAGAAGTATCCGAATCAATACTCACTAAATGCATATTATTTAATTCAAATGTTTGTGCATTGCTGTTTCCTTCACTTTTTAAACGTGCCACCATATTTTGGGCATTGTCTAAATTCTTAAATCCACCCACAATAATATATATAACTCCTTTTTGTGGTACTGGGTTTATGGGTGCTGGTTTCCCTATGTTGGTAACGGTATAAGTGGTATCTTTGGCTACTTCGCTTTGTACGGCGGGTTTTAGCACTGCTTTTTTTATGACCTTGGGCTCCGGCTCTTTGGCTTTTTTATAGAAGAGAAAATAAACACCGAAAAAGATAATTATTATACCAATAGCTATCAGAAATAAAATGGGAGCATTGTTTTTCTTTTTTGGTTTACTGGGTGTTGGTACGTTCTTTTTTAGTTGAACTTTTTCTGTATCGACGTTTTTATTTTCGGGTTTTATGCCTGGGGGTGGTGTAATCAAAACTTCTGGTGGGGTGTTTTTTTGAAATTTGTGCTCAACCACGGTGCTTTTTAATTCTTCTTTTTTTGATCGGTCACTTTCGATTGGTGGGGTTTTTACTTGCTCATCCTCGTTATCTATGTCTAAAAGTAAAACATTATTTTCCGACAAGTTTTCTTCTTTATCGCTTATCTCTGTTGATGCCTCATTGCTCATCGTTGCATCCTGACCAAATAGTTCTGCCACATCATCGGCTTGCTGAAAACGCAGAATACCATTGTCGTCTTTTGTAAAAGTGCCCAGTTTATTAAAGGTATAGGTGCCCACTTCTTCAAGTTGTTTCTTTAGATTGTCGGCATATTCAAAAACTTGTTCAGTTGCTATTATGGTATCTATGCCTTTTTGTTCGGCAATATAATTAACCAACAGCCCATCGTTAAAGCTTAAAAAATTATTGAATAAAACACTTGTGCCATGTTCTTTAGAAACGATAAAAGCACCAAAGTTGGGAATAATAACTCTGTTGTTTTCCGAAATGAGTTCTATAATATATTTTTCCATTCTAGGTTTATGTCGATTTTTGAGGTGAATGCGTAAGAAATTGAACTAAAGATAATGAGTTTTTGAGAATTATGCTTTATTTACCGTAAAACTTTAAGCATGAATACGCCTATTGCTGTTTTTTATACCCTTTATTCTGCCAAATTACTACTATTCCTAACAAGGCAGGCAGCATTTGGTTTAGTATCCACAATGCCGTTACTGCTAATACGATAGCAGTAGCGGATAAGTTAAGACCCGTAAATATAAATAGAGCAACGGAGCCTCTAATGCCCAACTCTGCCAGAAAAAAAGTGGGCGCCATACTTACCAGCATAAAATAAATGGGTATCAGCATTAAAGTATGGGTTGTAATGTGTGCCCCCATCAGCCAAAGCATAATAGCTAACTGAAAGGAATATACCGTAAATCGCAATAAACTATATGCAAAAACCTGAATAATTACATGTTGGGGTGTTAAGGCTAACTGGTAAAAAAGCTCCTTTAAGGTCTGCAATGTTTTAAAGCGATTGATATTTTTTTTCAACCACTGCTTTTTATACCAAAGAACTATAAATGTGGCCAATACGCCAAGTAACGACAAAAGATATAGTGGCGATAGGAAGGATAACTTTAACCAAGGTACTGGATATACAATCAGAACGCAAGGAAGGCCCACTATAAATACAACTAAGTTGCTTATCATACCGCCTAAATAAGTCAGCAGTGTAGTTTGAGCCCAAAATTCCTTTTTAAGGAACAATGCCCTACCCAAAGGTTCACCCAATTTAGCTGGGGTAATTATGCCGGAAGAAAATCCTGCCAACACCATTTTTAGGGTTTGTGAAAAGTTTGTTTTTGTGATGCAATTAACGAGCAATTGCCATTTTTTAGATTCGATAAACAAGTTAATGCAGAGTAAAATTACTTGTACCATCAGCGAAAGTAAGATGACGGATGATTTTAACTGCGGTATATTGGATAGCGAAAATTGGTGGTGGTATTGAAGCAGACGGTAAGCGATGTACGAAAAACAAAAAATGGCCACAAGTACCGATAACCAACGGCCTTTTTTGAGCGTGAAACTCATATCTTATGCTTTTTGACGATTGATGAGTGGCAATACAACCAAAGATATCAAACCCATTAAAACTATCATGGCATTAATAGTACTCCAAACAATTAGTGCAAAGGCAGCAGCGTCGTTTTCAAGAATACCGTAAATTTGCAGGGCTCCTATTACCATAAAATGCCAAGGACCCATACCGCCTTGTACCGGGGCAACCATTCCCAAACTACCCAGCACAAAAGCCGTAAGACCGGCCACAGGCAATAGATGCGATGTAAACTCAAAGGCAAAAAAGCTCACGTAAATCATTAAAAAATACATGAGCCAAATAAATAGGGTATGCAGCACAAAAGCCCACTTGTTTTTAATGTTTTTAACCGCCATAAAGCCTTCGGCAAACTTCGCCCATAGGCCTTTAAGCTTTTTGTAGGGCGATGTTTTGGAATACCATTTTTTTAGAAGACGTAGGGCCAATACAACGGAAAGAATAATCACATAGGTCCAAACGGATGTAAACAGTTGCGTGAAAGAACTGAAGTCTGTGTTGTTGGATAAAAAGCCGGATACCAGATTAAATTGGAGAGCCAGCACTAAGGCTACACATAGCAATAGCATAATCACATCGCTCAAACGCTCAACCACTACGGTGCCTATCAGCTTGGATACAGATATGTTTTCGTAGCGACTCAGTACACCGCATCGCGATATTTCGCCCATACGGGGAATAAGCAGATTGGCAAAGTAACCGATCATCACCGCGAAGAAAGTATTGGATAGCCTTGTTTTTTTTTCGATGGGCTCTATAAGCATCTGCCAGCGTATGGTACGGCTAAAATGACTGGCCAGTCCAAGCACCATCGAAAACAGTAGCCACCAATAGTTAATGCCCTGGCTTAGCGAGGCTCTGATTTCGGACATATCGTAATTACGATACACGAACCACATCAAAAACCCGCCAATCGACAGGTATATAACAAACTTTACAATATTAAATATCGTCTTTTTCAATATTAAAACTTTACCTTTGCCACAGATTTTTGCGAGTGCAATTTTACAAAGATTATCCGTTAAAACAAACCCGATTGTTGGATTAGTGGGCAAAGATGCGGGATATATGTGCCGTATGAGGTGATAACAGATAAAAAATATTCGAGGGATGAAAAACGTTAGAGCAAAAAAGCATTTAGGACAACACTTTTTAAATGACGAAGGCATCGCAAAAAAAATAGCGGACAGCTTAAGCAATTATAAAACCAATGTGTTGGAGGTGGGTCCGGGAATGGGTGTACTTACCAAATACTTGCTGGACAAGGAGGATATCAAATTAAAGGTGGTGGAGATAGATGACGAATCGGTAAGCTACCTGCGGAAACACTATCCCCAATTGAGCGACGATATTATAGCTGATAATTTTTTGGAGATGGATCTCAATAAGATAAGTGGAGAACAATTCAGCATCATCGGAAATTTCCCCTATAATATTTCTAGCCAAATATTTTTTAAGGTTCTTGATTTTAAAGATAAAGTACCCGAGGTGGTGGGCATGCTGCAAAAAGAAGTGGCAGAACGTTTGGCTGCACCTCCCGGAACGCGTGCCCAAGGTATTCTTACCATATTTTTGCAGGCCTATTATGATGTTGAGTATCTTTTTACCGTTTCGCCGGATGTTTTTACACCTCCACCCAAGGTTCAATCGGGCGTTATACGGGTTACGCGTAACAATATTCAAAAACTCGATTGCGACGAAAAACTTTTTAAACGTATTGTGAAGACGGGGTTTAACCAACGGCGCAAAACCTTGAGTAACTCCCTAAAATCCATTCCCTTTAACCGCGATAAAGTGCCAGATATGGAGGTGTTCAGTAAGCGACCGGAGCAGCTGGGCGTTAATGACTTTGTAGCACTTACGCAATTTATTCAAGCGAATATGTTGCCTTAATTATCCATCCCCAGTAATACCATAGTTTATGGACAAGTTCAAGTTAACCAGAGGCTTTGTTGATAAAATAAAGCAATCCATTGAGCTCAAAGAAGAAAGAAGGTTAAAGCACAAGCTAAGCAAACTTCACCCTGCCGATATAGCCGAACTTTTTAGGGAACTTGACCTCGAGGAAGCCAAATACATTTATCTTTTAGCCGACGACGAAACAGCTGCCGACGTTATTCTTGAACTGGAAGAAGATGAGCGTCGACGTTTTTTAGATGCCCTGCCCAGTGAGGTGATCGCCAGGCGATTCATCGATCAAATGGACTCCGATGATGCAGCCGATGTATTGGGTGAGATGGACGATGACCGTCAGCAAGAAGTGCTCTCGCACATCGAAGACGTAAAGGTGGCTGGCGACATTGCCGACCTACTTAACTTCCATGAGGATACTGCCGGTGGTTTGATGGCCAAAGAATATATTCAGGTGAAAGAATCGTGGAATTTGCCTACGTGCCTGCGAAGCATGCGCCGCCAAGGTGAAGATGTGCACGAGGTATATTATGTATATGTGGTGGACAATGACGGGATTTTAAAAGGAACACTTTCCTTAAAGCGCTTGCTGCTTAGTCCCGAACATGCCACGGTAAAAGATATTTATAACGACAAACTGATATCAGTACGTACGGATGCACCCGGTGATGAGGTTAGCAGCATCATGGAAAAATACGATTTGGTTGCCCTACCTGTAGTAGATGTAGTAGGTCGCCTGGTGGGTCGCATTACCATTGACGACGTGGTGGACTTTATGCGCGAAGAAGCTGAAAAAGACTATCAGCTGGCTTCTGGTATCACCGAGGATGTGGAATCCTCGGATAGTGTGTGGATTCATACCCGTGCACGTATGCCCTGGCTTTTGCTGGGAATGCTTGGCGGCATACTTAGCTCGCGCGTGGTGGGTGGTTTCGTAGGTATACTATCGGAGCATCCACAATTGGCATTTTTTATGGGGTTGATTGCCGCTATGGCCGGAAATACCGGTATGCAGTCGGCGGCTATTATCGTGCAATCGCTGGCCTCTGGAAGTACGGGCTTGGATAGTACCTGGAACAAGCTTTTAAAGGAGCTGTCCATTGCCTTGCTCAATGCTACTGTTTTGGGTGGGATTATTTTAGGCTATAATTATGCCATTGGTGCCAATATAGCCCTAACGTACACTGTTGCCATAGCCATGTTTTCGGTGGTTGTTTTCGCCTCTTTGCTGGGAACCTTTATCCCTTTACTGATGAAACGATTAAAGATAGACCCTGCCGTTGCCGCAGGGCCCTTTGTTACCACCATGAATGATATCATTGGCATGTTTGTTTATCTCTCTGTAGCTACGGTGTGTTATTCGATGCTGGTGTGATGGGGAAAATGTCATTCTATATAATTTTCTCTATCATCATAAAACAGAACCAATTGCCCAACATCCTTTTAGGTATAGCTTAACTGATTTTTAGGATAAAAGAGTTGCTTTGATATAAAACTTTAGTGTTTCTATAATTTTTCGTTCAGCAGCTGGTAAAAGCCTTCATCAACAAATACACGACCCACCTTTCGCCATTGTTTTTTAACCCCGCAACAGCTAAAACCTTTACTTTGGAAAAGCTGGATGCTTTCTTTGTTATTTACCGAAATGGAGCAGAAGAGCTGATGCAAGCCCAGCGTGTTGAAGCAATACTGAATAAAAAGATCTAGCGCCTCAGAGGCATATCCTTGTTTCTGGAAAGATTTATGAACCATTATACCTACCCCTGCACGATTATGATAAGGGTCAAAATCAAAGAGGTCGATGATGCCCACAGTTTGGGGTGTTTCCTTTTCGGTTTCTATCATCAACCTTAATTCTTTTGCTTGGTATATATCCTGATTTATCCCTTTTATATATTGTTTTAATTGCTGTTTCGAAAAAGGTTTAAGAGTTTCGGAGTAAACCCATAAATCCATATCGTTTTCCCATTTGTACAACACTTCCACATCGTGGGGTTCTACGGCTCTTAATACAACTGGCGTCCTCACGTTATTCCTTTGCTTTCATTTTCTCTAACTGCCAAAAGTAGCGTACAAATGCATCGTCGTAACCGGTGATTTTTGCGACTTCCTGCTTAGATTCTTTGGCCTCTTTAAAGGTGTTATAACTACCATATACATAGCGATAATTACCATCGGTACATTTGTATGGCATTATTTTGCTATCATCCAGATTTTTATAACGGTTGTAATTTTTTAATGGCTTTTTTAAGGTCACAAACTGCACGGTATATTTCCCAGTTGCCATAGCAGTGTTTTGTTCGGCATTTTCTTTTGTATCCGCATTTTTCTCTGCCACCAAACCTGTCACCATTAAATCATCTATTTCTACTGATTGTGATTGGTTTAGGTAAGTCATATCACGCGTAACTGCAAGGCTGCTGGTAGTTTTTTCGATATCTTTGCCTTCAACAACTACATCGTAGGTTTTATCAGCCTCTAAAATAAACATATATTTACCCGATACAGGGTTGGGTCTGTATTCACCAATTATTGCATCCGTTCCTTTTTCTTTAACATGAATAAGCACATTGTCCCACGCAAAATCTTTTCCCACGTTCAGTTTGCCCTTAACAACTGCCAAACGATCGGTTAACGGTTCTTCGTAAGCAATCATAAATAAATCGGAGCCACCGTTGACTCCATCGAAACGTGCCGAAGCCATATAAGCTCTATTTTGGGCAGCCGAGGGTACGAAGAAGAAATCATCGTCGGGAGTGTTAATCGGATAACCCATGTTAACGGGCTCACTCCAACTGCTATCGGCATTCATCTGACTGTAAAAAATATCAAACTTACCCATGGTGTTATGACCCTCGGAGCTGAAAAACAGGGTTTTGCCATTGGGATGAATCATAGGTGTTTCTTCATCGTAGGGGGTATTGATTTCCGGACTAAGATTTCGAGGAGTACCCCATTTTCCGTTGGGAAGTTTGCGTACCATGTAAATATCTAAACCGCCAGCGCCACCTTTTCTGTCACTAGTAAAAAACAGTATCGATTTGTCGGCGTTGATGGAGGCATGTGTTTCGTTAAAACGGCTGTTAATTCCTTCGGGCAATAAAAAGGGCTCGCTCCATGTATCGCCATCAAACTCGCTCACATACAATCGCTGTCCATCAAAATCGCTACGTAAAAGGTACAATTCGGTACCATCGGCCGAGAGGCAAACAGCTGCCTCATGGCTGTCTCTTTTGACTACTTCTTTTACTACCTCGGCTTGCCCCCATGTATCGCCTTCTTTTTTTGCCGCATATATTTTTTCCGAATACTGTCCATCGGGCAGCATCTGTGAATAGGACGATTTACGACGAGATGTAAAAATTACGATAGATTCGTCGGCACTCACCAAAGGGCTATGATCGTCGTAGCTTGAGTTTACGGTGGCGCCGAGGTTCTGCACTTCCAGTTTAACCGGATGTTCCATAAAAGAAATTCCGTTGTGACAGATCGTAATTTCCCGGTCTATCATCGCGCGCAACTCTGTTTGATCCTGGTCTATAAAACCAAGTATTTTTTGATAAACACTCAGGGCTTCGTTATACTGATACAGCATTTGCATGCTTTTGGCCATCGAAAGATGCAGGTCGACTCCCACCTCCGTATTGTAATTTTCCGGCTTGAGAATCTCTACCGCTTTAGCAAAATAAACCAGTGCCGAATCATGTCCTCCTTTGTCATTGAGGTAACAGTGCCCAAGATTGTACAACACATTAATATTTTCCGGCTCTTTTTCGGCCACTCTTTTAAACAAGGGAATAGCTCGCTCAAAATCTCCTTTTTCGGAATAGGATACTGCACGATTAAATAATTTGGACACTGTAGATTTATCGGTTTGTGCCAAAATACACTGTGTAGAAATCAACAGTGCGATAAATATCGAAAAAAGAGATGATTTAGCCATCATTGTTAAGAGTTTAAGAAATTCTGAGGTGAAGGTACAAAATAGCATTTTAACAGTAAAAGAGTCAGGCTATAATAACTTCAAAAATAACATTTCTGTTTAAATATCAAGCTTTAAAACCAATGGATCAAGATAAAAGGTATGTTTTTGTCGGGCAAAAGACCTTCCGGAAGGAATGGTAAAGTCTTTTAAAACTGTTATGTGACCCTGCATCTCTATTTCCATGGTGTAATCTTCGCCCGATGGGATGATAAAAATATATTTTCCATTGATTGGGCTTGGACGGTAAACACCTTGTAATTCGCCTGTTTTTGATGTGACGGTTATTTTAGCATTTGCGGCAGGTTCGCCATCCGGGCCGAATAAAAAGCCACCTACCACCGTCAATGCATTGGGGTGATCGCTGGGGAACTCAATCCTATAAATATCGGTACCACCAAACCCTTCCTCACGACGCGAGGCATAATATACTCTTTGCTCATCGATGGTAGGTGCATAAAAAAGATCGTCGAAAGGAGTGTTGATGGGATAGCCAATATTTTGTACATTTCCAAAACCACCGGTAGAATCAATGCTAGCCTTAAAAATATCATACCCTCCCATGGATTTGTGTGCTTCGGAGCTAAAATACAGCGTACGTCCATTGGGATGAATGTAGGGGCTCTCTTCGTCGAGGACAGTATTTATTTCTGGGCCAAGGTTTCGTACTTTTCCCCAGCTACCATTGGGCAGTTTTGTTACGGTATAAATATCCTTACCTCCCACCCCACCAGGACGATCGCTGGTGAAAAATAAGGTGTTGCCATCCATCGAAAACGAAGCATGTGTTTCGTTAGACATCGTGTTAATGGGAGAAGGTAATTTTTCGAGCTCGCCCCATTTATCATTTTTAAAATTGCTGGTGTAAATGTTGCCAATTCCGCCATCGCTTTGATATATCAAGAGGGTGCTACCATCGGGCGAAATGCCTATGGTTGCATTGTTACCCCGGGTGTTAAAATCAATGGCTCTGGCTGTTACCCATACGCCGTCGCGCCACAACGAAAAGTAAGCGTTTTCGCTGGTTCCATCGTCTGCCAAGGTTCCTCTTTTGGAGGTAAACAGCAGCATATCTTCTTGAAGATTCATCACCGGGCTATGCTCGTCGAATTCGGTATTTATAAATGGCCCCAGATTGGTGATGTTAAAATCGACGGGGTGACTTTTAAGCTCAATAGCATTTTTACTGTATTGCTGCTCACGCTCAATCTTTTGCAGGGCATCGGCGTTTTTACCAGGCATTTCAGTTTTTAGTTTTTCGAATATATCCACGGCCTGCTCAAAATTATAATTAAGATGATAAGCTTGGCCTAAATAAAAACGTGCTTCAATAGCTTCGATGCTTTTTTTGTTTCTGATGGGATACATTTCGATGGCCTTCTCAAGCACTTGAATAGCATCTATTATCCTATTTTCCGAAAATAAAAAGCATTCGCCTGCTTTAAATAAAATATAACGGTCGTTGGGATATTTCTTCAACAACTTATCGTAAATTTTGGAGGCATCCTGGTAGTTTTCAACCTCTAATAAATTATTGGCTCTAATTATTTCTTTTTTATATGCACGCTGTTGCGCAGGTAAACTTGCAACTAAAAAAATAAACAGCAATAAAACGTAAAATTTTCGCATAATGGCAATACGGTATTAATAAATATTTTTTATTCGAATAATTAATCTATATGGTAAATCTAAGAAAACTCCTTGTGTTATACATACTTCTTCGTAATTACCCCTAACCCCTAAAGGGGAATTGACTCTTTTTGGGAGTTTTGGTTCTCCCTTTAGAGCCTGTCCCGCAGCATTACGGGAGAGTCAGAGGGTTATTAAAAGATAGTTGTTGTCACTATAAATTTGCTAAATAAAACCTTTGTCGCCTTATATTTCAAATCCATATAAAAATAGAGATTTGTTTTTATTATGCAATGCTTTTTTGTTAAAGGGTAATGGTTTGTCCTTTAATAACCTTATTATCACTGCCAACAATAATGTTTTTCTGGGAATCTAAAAAGCGATAGCTAAATTTATCTTTGTGCGTATCCATTGTATTTATCATTTGCTTGTAGGACATTAGTTCTTGCGCAAATACAACAGTACCTTGGTACTCCATGCTTAAATTGCTGACTATTTTCACCTTAAATGATTTTTCAAGTTTATGGATAGTATCGATAGAGGGTAGGTAATTTTGCAAAAGCAACAGGGTAATATTTGAAGAGATGGTTGTTTGCTCTTCCTGTCCAGTGGTGAGTGTAAGGGTTGATGCCATCCTAGCGAACGACACACCCACATTTATAAATGCTTTTAAAACAAAACCATAGCTAGGGTTAAAGTGCTTTTTTGCAAACTGCACCATAGCTTTATAAAACCTTTTTACGTAGGTTTCGTCTTTTATGGTGCTCTCTCCTTTAAAATGAATAATGGACGAATCGGCGAAGTAGTAATTCCTATAACCTGCTTTAATAGCGCGATAGGAAAGATCAATATCTTCGCCGTACATAAAAAAATCTTCATCAAATAGTCCTATTTTGTCGAGCACACTCTTTTTAAAAAGCATAAAAGCACCAGCCAGGACTTCAACAGGGTTATTTTCATCAGGACTTAAATAACCTTTGTGATATTCGGCAAATATTTTTGAAGAAGGAAACAGCGAAGAAAGTCCGGCCATTTTTGACAATGCGGCCCAAGGGGATGGTATGCCCCGTTTGGATTCGGGCAGGAATGCGCCAGAACCGTCTATCATGCGAATACCCATGCCGCCCACATCATCGTTTTTTTGCATAAAGGTCATAGCTTTGGTAAAGGTATCTTCGGCCACAACGGTATCGGGGTTGAGTATCAATATATATTTTCCACTAGCTATGCGGATAGCCTGATTATTGGCAATGGCAAATCCCGGATTATCCTTGTTTGCAATAAGCTTGCAGTTCTTAAATTCTGTAGCCACCATTTGTGCTGCACCGTCGGTAGAATTATTATCTACTACGAACACCTCGGCTGTAATTTGGGTGCAGGCAGCCATCACCGATTTTAGGGTAAGCCGTAAAAAATCCACAGCATTATAACTTACAACTACAATAGATAGATCCAATAGAATTATTCTTTACAAAATAAGGCTTTAAAAAAATTGCACCAAGGTTTGCGGGATGCACGCTCCATTCTTTGTTTTATTTTTTGGGCTTCTTCATCGTTACCTAAACCCAGCTCTTGCCAAATTTCGCCCCAGCCATAAAAACCGCCCACATTACGATCGTCGATAAACAAATCGGCATTTATTTTCCGGCTCGATTCGTTCTCGTTAAATACTTCTTCGGGGTAACTTTTGTTTACGGCAAAAAACTCTACGCCTCTTTTTTGACAAAAAGCTACCGCTTCGTCCAGCTCTTGGCCCGAACGGTAAGTCCATAATATTAATAAATGACCAGCTTTTTGCATGGCTTTTAGGGTCTCAAACGCAAATAGCATTTCCTTTCCTATTTGCGGATATCTATGCTGTACAATGGTCCCATCAAAATCAACGGCTATAGTCATGTTTTGTAAGTGATTTTTAAAATATACGTGTTCAATTTAATAGTTCGGTTTCCTCATCTGTTAAGTCCATATCATTTGCAATGCGGTGTTTGGTTGGGGCATGTATGATAAACAATACAAAAACCACCGCAAACATATATAAAAATGATTTGTCGGCGGCCACCAAATAGGCCATCATGATAAGCAGGCCAATGCCCTCGAGCAAAGCGATGCGAACGATAAAGGCGAATTGAAACATGGTGAGTTTTTTTCCTAATTCCAACGCTTTGTCAATATGTTTTATCTTTTTAAAGTAAAAAATATGACCCACGGGAATACCAATAAGCAAAGCCAAAATAACCACCGTTTTTAATAGGTTAAGCGTTTCTGCATCAAAAACCGGAAGTATGCCCATCTTAAAAACCATATAAACGCTAAGCAAGGCAGCTATGGATAAGGAGCCCAAAATGATAATATATATTGTGTGCAATCGTTTAAATTGCTTTTTAATGTTTGAATTCATTTTTTTGTTTAGGTTATTTGTAATTGAAAGGACTTATTATCACAAGGTACTCTCAAAAGGCATACGGTTTATCAAGGAGCGTCCCAGGGTAATTTCATCGGTATATTCCAGTTCGTCGCCTATGGATACACCACGTGCCAAAGTAGTTATTTTTACATGGCTATCCTTAAATTTACGATAAAGATAAAAATTGGTGGTATCGCCTTCCATGGTAG
>JAGXIP010000236.1 GCA_024635585.1 Saccharicrinis sp.
TCTGAGCAAAAAAAGAATTTATCCCAAATCTGGCAGGTAATTATTTCGTTTTCAATAACGAAACGGGCGAAGTTTCAGGAACATATGCCACAACAAAAGGTTACGCCGGAACGGAATTAACAAATGAATTTCCTAAAATATTATCTGAAGCAGATAATGGAAAAGCCTTTGAAATTAATAACTGGTTTAGTTTTGGTGGTGCCAGTTTGTATGTAAAAATATCAAGTCAGTTTCCTGCATTTCATGCATTATTAGTGAAAGCTGGTTTGGCTATTTCCGCAGAATATCGTTACAATTTTTTATCGGACAGCGAATTTTATACAGTATTCGCACCCACTCAGGCTGCCATTGAAAATGCAGGGTTAAATTCCCTACCTGTCGCGGAATTGAGACAGGTATTGCTTCTTCATTTTGTGCAGGGAGACCTGATTTTTACCGATGGAAATAAAAACGCCAATTACTACGAAACAGGGCGAGTTGATGAAAAATCAACACCTTATTCTACCGTGTATTCCAAATTGTATGTGGAGCCAGGAGTGGACTTTATACGATTCAAAAACAAAAATGGAGTGGATTATACAACTATTAATGAGTCTGAATTTACTAACATATTTACAAGCTTAAACATAAATACAGGTGAAGCACAACAACAAGCGTTTCCAAGTACATTTACCAATGCTATAATTCACGAAATTGATAAGGTATTAATTTTTGAAGAATTGGATATCCAATAATATTACCTACAATCCAATTATTAGAACCAAATGTTTGCGAACGAAATGAAAAGAATCAGAACTGTCATACTATTTATAGTTGCCCTTTGTAGTTTTTTGGCCACCAATGCACAGAATAAAACCATTCTCAGGGGAAGGGTAATTGACAAAGCAGATAAAACAACCGTAATAGGAGCCAACATTGTTGAGTTCGATAGCGAAGAGAGGGTGGTAAATGGCACCGTTACCAACGTTAATGGTGACTTTTTACTGCAGATGAATAATCCAAAGAATACAGTTAAAGTAAGCGTAATTGGATATAAAACACAGGAGATTGCTATTGATCCCTCAAAAATTATATCGGTGGTACTTGAAGCTTCCGATGTTGCTTTGGATGAAGTAACCATTACTGCCCAAGCTAAAACAACTGGTGGTTTAATAAATATCGAAGACAGGGATAAAGCCTCTTCTTCAGTGAAAGTTGATTTAATAGACATGAGAGATGCAGGGATAGTTTCTGCGGCTGATGCCTTGCAGGGCAAAGTAACCGGTCTGGATGTTATTAGTGCCTCCGGAGATCCTGGCTCTGGTTCTCAATTGGTAATCAGAGGCCTCAGTTCTATGGGAAACAGTAGCCCTTTAATTGTAGTCGACGGAATTCCGCAGTTTAGGGTTTCCAGCAGTTTCGATTTAAGTTCGGCAGACACGGAAGATATTAGTAATCTTATTAATGTATCACTTCAGGATATTAAATCTATTGAGGTTTTGAAAGATGCTGCTTCTACCTCTATTTATGGTTCAGAAGGAGCCAGTGGGGTTTTACTTATTGAAACTCAAAAAGGAAAAATGGGATCAGTAAAATTCGATTACCAGTACAAATTCAATTTGAATGTACAGCCATCAGCAATTCCTATGCTTAATGGCGATGAATACATTACCTTACAATTGGAAGAATGGCAAAATAGCCTGGGCTTGTTTAATGTACCTTCAGAAATTGCCTACGACAGGGATTATAATGATTTTTACAATTATTCAGCCAACACAGATTGGATTTCCGAGATTACACAAAATGCATTAACACACGACCATTATTTTAATGTTTCCGGAGGGGGCGAAAGAACAAGGTATTTTACTTCGTTTGGTTTTGTTGATGAAGGAGGTACAACTACCAATACTAAATCCAATCGATTTGCTACACGTATTAATCTCGACTATTTTATTTCTAAAAAAATATTGTTTCAGGTAAAATTTTCTTATGTAAGAAATGAAGTTGATGGCAATCTTAAGGTTGGTGGTAAAAACATCAGGGAGATGGCCTATATTAAATCTCCAAATATGAGTGTTTGGGAGTACGATAAAAATGGCCAACCAACTGGTGAATATTTTACACCCATTTACAGTTACCAGGGAGACGGTGTTTCATTTTACAACCCTGTTGCCGTTGCTAATTTAGGAATAAATAACAGGGAAACGAATCAGTTGGAAAATACTTTTATGCTTCAATTTCGCTTGAATGATTTACTGACATTTCGCGAATCTGTTTCATTCCAATACCTGGGAACAAGACAAAATACTTTTTTGCCGTATAACGCAATTGGAGCCGACTGGTTATCAGGAACCATAAATTCGGCCGGAGAATCCAACAATATAAATCAGGGCCTCCGTACCGAAACACAAATGCTATTTGGTTCTCCGTTTCAAAATAAAGACCATCAGCTTTCAGGAGTAGTTTCATGGATTACCAATTCAAATAAGTTTCAGGGAATGGCCATTTCGAGTAGAAAAGCACCAAGTGTTAATAATCCCGATCCTTCAATTGATTCACAAGTAGGAAGTATTTCTTCCTCTCTTGTGGAAGAAATGAATTTGAGTGCTGTGGCAAACGTGAATTACAAATTTCTCGATAGGTACATGTTGCAAACCAATTATAGGGCCGATGGAGCTTCGTCATTTGGGGAAAACAACCGCTGGGGATCTTTTTATGGAATTTCAGCGGGCTGGCGATTTTCAGATGAAAGTTTCTTTAATTCACTCGATTTTCTAAATGAGAGCATGTTACGTTTTAGTTGGGGAGTTTCAGGGAATAAACCCGAGGATGTTTATGCACGTTTCGCCATTTATGAATCTACAAAAACCGGAAATTACAGATTAAATCCGGCTATTTCGGCTACCAGCCCTAAACTGGAAAACTTGAGGTGGGAAAAGGTTACTTCATACAATGTGGGTCTTGAGTTTAGTTTGTTTGATAACCGTTTTTATATAGAAGGCGACATTTACCAAAAAGTTACTGATGATATTTTGTTTGGTGGCCCTTCCAATAAACCACAATTGCATTACAATATCCCAACAAGCTCGGGTTATGATGCTCTTCAATATTTTAACGGAGGGCAAATGACCAATACTGGGTGGGAGCTAATGTTCGATTGGAAAATAGTAAGGACAAAAGACTGGTATTTCTCCGCCAATTTTAATATCTCACGGAACACGAATGTCTTTAACAAGTTACCCGATAATTTCAATAACGAACGTTCCACTTCTATTGGTAACGGACAATACCCACAAGTTGTAATTGAAGGAGAGCCAATTGGTTCATTTTATGGCTTCAAATATCTGGGTGTGTGGTCCAGCGACGAAGACGTTGTTGCCAGGGACGTGGATGGCAATGTGTTGGTGGATAACGAAGGTGTTCCGATTCCTTTTAAATATACCAACTCTTATGCATTTGCAGGAGGTGATGCCATTTATCAGGACATCAACTACGACGGAAATATTGATTTGAACGACGTGGTCTATCTTGGCAATTCAAATCCCCGTTTTATTGGGGGATTCGGAACTACACTGAAATATAAAAATTTCGATTTATCAGCAGCATTTAATTATCGCACTGGTTTTGATATTGTTAACGGAATTGCAATCCAAACGGAAGGTATGGTTAACCGTAATAACCAAAGTACCGCTGTACTGAAGCGTTGGCAAGTACAGGGCCAGAACGAGGTCGGTATGTTGCCACGTGCTTATATGAACAATCCGGCAAATAATCTTGGTTCCGACCGGTACGTGGAAAAGGGAGATTTTTTAAGAATGAGTAGTTTGAAACTTGGATATGAACTTAATAAGAAAATATGCGAAAGAATTGGTATCAGAAATGCCCGTTTTTCACTAAGTGCCCGCAAATTATTGACTATTACAAACTATTCGGGACAGGATCCGGAAGTTGGACAAGATGCCACCGATCCATTTTGGATGGGAGTGGATAATGCGAGAACACCACCTCCAAGAGTTTATACATTTAGTATTGGAGTAGGATTTTAAAAAATATAGATATGAAGATGAAAATTAAATATTTCCTGCTAACCCTGCTGTTACTTGGGCAGTTATCTTGTAACGACGTTTTGCAAATATTTCCTCCCGACGGGGTGGTCAGCGAAGAATTCTGGAAAACCAGGCAGGATGTGGAAGCAGTACTGATGGCTGCTTACGGATCGTTTGCTAAAATGGATGCAAATCTCTTTTTACAAGGAGAACTGCGGGGCGATCTCATTACAGGTGGTTCCAGTCAAGACCAGGAACAACAAAAAATTATGGAAGCTAATATTTATCCGGACAATAGCTTATGCAACTGGGGAGCGTTTTACGAAATAATTAAAAACTGTAATGAAGTAATTAAGAATGCACCGCTTGTTCAGGATTCTGATGATACTTTTACTGATTTTCAAGCGCAGGGTTTAGCTGCAGAAGCATATTTCCTGCGGAGTTTATGTTACTTTTATCTGGTTCGTATTTTTCATGAGGTTCCTTTAATCCTTGAGCCATCAGAAAGCGATAATGTAGATTTTTATCAACCCAAATCATCAGAGTCAGAAATTTTAAATCAAATTGTAAATGACCTGAAGGCAAACCGTGATTTTGCTCCTTCTTCCAATTTTCCTAATGTTGAAGACAATAAAGGCAGAGCATCAAAAGCTGGTTATGATGCCTTATTAGCTGATATTGCCTTGTGGCGATTTAACTATGATGAAGTTTTGGAACATGTGCAGAAAATTGAGGCGAACGAAGAATTATTTTTGATGCCCGATGCCTACTGGTTCGAAATATTTTACCCGGGAAATTCGCTGGAGAGTATTTTTGAATTTCAATTTGACAATAACCTTAATCAGGTAAACGGTACATATAATTTAACCAGGGAAAACAGCAATCAGTACAGACCAAGTCAAGCTGCAATCGTTATGTTTGACATTTTGGAGTCAGGAGAATTTATTCGGGGAGTTGGCGCAACCATTTCAGAAGTTGGAGAGAATGATTATGTAATTTGGAAATATGTGGGTCGTTTTTCAGATGGACGATCATCCAGAACAGGATCCGACCAAAACAGTTGCAATTGGATTGTATACCGTTTTGCCGAAGTGCTGCTTATGAAAGCCGAAGCCTTATCGCAATTGGGAAGATACGATGAAGCACTGGAAATTATTAATACAATTCGGGAAAGGGCAAATGTGCCACCCCGCAGTCTGGCATATAATCCGATTGCTTTCGAAGATGCAATTCTTGAAGAAAAGGCGCTTGAGTTTGCATATGAAGGTAAACGCTGGTTCGATCTTTTGCGAATGGGTCGCAGAAATAACTATTCCAGAAAAAGTAAACTTATCGAAATAATCGTGAGGGATGTACCTTCTGCCCAAAAAAGAGTTCTTGCATCAAAGTTGACCAATCCTTTAGGCTGGTATTTACCTGTTTATGACCAGGAGATGGAACGAAACAAAAACCTGATTCAAAATCCATATTACGACTTTTAAAATGAAGAAATTAATATACATATTCGTTTTGCTAATAATGGTCATTGGCTTTTCCTGTGAAGATATTGAAACCGAGGCTTCTTTTCAGGATACCTTCGATCTCAGCATTTTTGATTATTTGATGGAAAATGAAGAAGATTTTTCAAGTTTTATCTCAATTCTTAAAAAAGGAAAGATAGATAAAACACTAAGCTCATTGAATCCGCATGGAGATGGTTACACCCTCTTTGCGCCAGATAATGAAGCCATAAACCGGTTTATTAATGAAAGTGATCAATTTTCATCGTTAAGTGATCTTTTAAACGATACAGAATATGTAAATGCCTTTTCCCGGTATCATGTGCTAAACATGCGTGTTCGTACCAATGAGTTTCCCTTTGGGGCATTTCCACAGCCAACTTTATCAAATGATTTCCTGACAGTTAGTTTCATTAATGAAGCAGACTCTTCGTATTATAAAATCAATAATCAGGCTGCGGTTACAAAAGCCAATAAGGAAACATTAAATGGTTATGTCCACCATATTGAAACTGCTCTTAAACCAATAACTTCTACAAGTTATCAGTTGCTTGAGCAAAATCCGGCCTTATCAATATTTAAAGAGGCAGTTGACCTTACCGGTCTGCGACCTGTTGTGGATTTTGACCTAAAGCAGCTTGAAAATTCAACTCCTGTAACCCTTTTGGTTGAACCCAATTCAGTTTTTCAAAAGGCAGGTATAAATTCTATTCAGGATCTTACTTCTCTTATTAGCCCCGACAATAAAAATTTTACAGATCCTTCCAATCCTTTTTATAACTATGTAGCATATCATGTTTTACAAGGGAGATTTTATGTCGACGATTTTGTTGACAACAATACAAACTACACCACCTTTTCCGATATTCCATTAAATGTGAATGGACTTGGACTGGACATTGTTATAAACAGAGGCACAGAAGTGTTTGACACGATTGTCTATCAGGGAGATTCTACTTTTATTAATTATGCTACATTTCTTTACGACGAAAGTAATGTCATATCTAAAAGCGGGGTTATTCATCATGTCGACCATTTAGTAAAACAGCAAAAACCAATACGTGCCCTGGCTACTTATATGTTTTATGAAGAACCTGTTATAAATACATTTTCTTTAGAAAGTGGCACTTACCTAATCGAAAATCAAGATTTACTTAAGCGTATTAGCTGGACAGGAGTGGATCTCTATTATGTTGCCAAAGATGAAGGCTCAAGCGCTGATCGAAAGGACTATTTAATGATAAATAGTGGTTCTTCCATTTTTTCTATCTCTTATACTATTCCAAAAATTGTACAGGGAAGATATCAGGTTATTTTTCGCGCCCACTCCTATAGTTCTTCAAATGCAGTGGTAGAAGTGTTTATTGACGGGAAAAAATTGGGCAGTATGGTTGATCTTACTTCAGGTGGTAGCGCGCAAAGTCCTTTCCAGGGGATTGTGTTAGGTACTAGTGAATTTAAGAACTATAAGGAACATAAAGTTGAAATCAGATCTTTAATTCCTGGTCGTTTATTGTGGGATTATATCCAATTTAAACCGTATTAAAAAATGAAGTGTAAAATGAAGCTGAAATTAAGCCTGTTAATCATATTTCCCCTGTTTATTATAACTTCTTGTACGAAGGATTGGGAAGATCATTACAATAACAATCCGGTAACTTTAAAGCAAAATGTATGGGACGGTATGCAAAACGATAGTGAAATATCTGAATTCGTAAAAATCTTAAAAGATATGCAATACGATACCCTTTTTCTAACCGATATTTCATATACACTTTTTGTGCCTACCAATGCTGCACTTGATATTTACAAAAGTGAAAACAGCCTGGAAAAATCACTTGTGAATTATCTTTTAACACCCCATTTTATTCAATCGGGAGACGTTATTGGCACACGATATATTCAAACACTATCCGAAAAATTTGCCCTATTCGAGAAAAATGGAAGTGAATTGAAAATGGATGGGATTTTATTAACAAATGAAAGTCCCCTGTTCAAAAACGGGAAATATTTTAAAATGGAAAAGGTTGCAGAACCTCTGCCTAATTTTTACGAGTACTTCACGGTTAATGCACCTTTATTAAAAGACTATATCGATAGCCAGGATTCTATTATCCTTGACAAGGAAAACAGCAGGCCCATAGGTTTTGACGAGAACGGGAAAACAGTTTTCGATTCGGTTATTATCAATTACAATAAATTTGAGGAATTGTATTTTCCGGTAAGCAAAGAGTTTCGTAATCAAAGGGCAACCATTATCTATCCAAGGAAAGAGGAGTACGAAAATGCACTTACCTTAATGGCCCAGAAGATGAATATTCCCGGTTTTGTAGATTATCGGGATATTCCTGAAGACTGGCAAAACAACGTTTTAATACCACACTTATTAGCGCAAGGGATATTTGATAATTTGCGGGAACCCAATGAATTCGTTAGGGAATCGGAAGAAGAAGCTTTGGTGCTTAAAAACATATTGGGTGATAGTATTGAAATTTTCTACACACCTGTTGAAAAAGAGCTTTGCAGCAATGGCTATGCTTATACATACGAAAATTTTCAAATACCAGATTCATTGTATTCCGGGGCTAACATATTTGAGATGGAATGGCTTCTTAATAATACAGGAATCAACCGATATGCCTGGAATAAAAGTGTAAAAGTTAAAAGTGATCAATTCTTTCCTCCACTTAAGGAATTCAATGGTAAAGCCTCCAACGATACGGTTCTTAATGTTTTATTTAATAAGGGCTATAATGGCAATTTCAGCCTGGAGTTTAACACAGATAATGTTTTCCCCCGTAAATATCTGATGGTAGTAAAAACCATAATGAATGTTGGAGGTATCTATGATATATACGTAAACGATGAATTGGTAAGGACTTTTGATTATTATGATTTTATAAAATACAAACAGGTAATTCCAAGCGTAGTTCCAGGACAGCGATATTTCCCTGAAGGGATATTTAATAAATTCGATATGTGGGTGGAAAATTTAGAAGTTTATGGAAAAGCTAAAATACGCTTTGAATATAAAGGTCCCGGCTTTGTTTTTAATAACGGATTGGTAATAGATAAAATTGAATTGATACCTGTGGAAAATTAATAACCGTAATAGTAAATTAAAGTATTAAAACAATTTAAAACGAATGAAACGAGCATCACAAAATTTTGCCACAAAGGAGAATAGCTTGCCCCGATATATCGGGGACTACTATGCGAGTTCCATGAGTCACCATTAAAGTAAAAGTTTTAGACGAATGAAAAAAACATTCAAAATAACTACTTCTAAAAATCGCCACAACAAATTGTTTGTATTGGATGCAAAAAATACGAGCAAAATAGTTGCGTTTGTAAGATGGAATATTTTCCGCTCTTATTTCATTTTAGATGTTAATGAATCAATATTTAAAACGATACAAAACCAAATGATATTGAAAAAAATTAGACGATTTGCACTGTTGTTGTCAGTATTTGTTTTTGGCTGTTTATTTGTTCAAGCCCAGCCACAGGATACTCTTACTATAAGGGGCAAAATTGTAAATTCAGTCAATGAGCCTGTGGCAAATGTCTCGGTAGCAATTGAAGGAAGTCTTGCTGTGCCTGCACTAACAGATGAAACTGGTGAGTTCTCGGTAAAAGCAATATCTGGCGATGAATGGTTAAATATTGAACCATCCAGTATCTATAAGAATAAAAGAATATTTTTAAATAAGCGCACCGAACTTGTAATCTATCTTTCTAACGAGAATCAAAGTTCCGGATATGATGAGATAAGCATTTTGTCACAATCAATGTTAAAACGAGATATTGTTTCTTCTTATTCAGAATTAAGCATGAAAAATATCAAGAAAACACCAACACTTTCGGTTGATCAGTACATGCAGGGGCGCACCCCGGGGGTTCATGTTGTAAACCGTTCCGGCTTTCCGGGCAGCGGGGCTTTTACGCTAATACGTGGCGTTAACTCTATAAATGCCACAAACCAACCAATGTATATTGTCGATGGAATTCCCTTAAGTTCTTTTGGATATTTTAATTCCAACATTGATGGTTTTTCATATAATCCCTTGCTTATCGTTAATAATTTCGACATTTCAAGTACTACTATTGTTAAAGATCCGGCCATTTTAGCTGCTTATGGATCTAAAGCATCCAACGGTCTTGTAATTATTGAAACGATTGATCCCAGCGAGTCAAAAACGGTCATTGAATTTGATTTTCGAACTGGATATTCCAGTGCCCCCTCAAGGCAATATCCCCAATTAGATGCTGAACATCACAAAACATTGGTAAATGAAATACTTACCTCTTCCGGATTATTTGAAGAAACCGTTCGCGAAAATTATCCGGAATTGTTCCTTACTTCCGATGATAGTCGGTTTATTAATTATCAACATAACACGAATTGGCAAGATGTGATTTTTAATGATGCAAATTTTATGAACCTTAACTTGAATGTTAAAGGAGGAGATGAAATTGCCCGTTATGGCTTATCATTTGGGTATACAAATGCCGATGGAATTATTAAAAATACCGGATACGATGGCTACAATTTAAGGTTTGTTAGTTTGGTGAATATTTTCCAATGGTTGAAAATGAACGCAGGGGTAGCATTAAATTATAGCTCCTCTGAAATGAAAGAATCAGCCAGGGTGGCACAAACCAGTCCCATTTTAACAAGCCTGGGCAAATCACCCATGTTAAATCCATATCAATATAACAATGAAGGTCAGGAAATTATTTACCTCTCACCTGTTGATAATCTGGGGGTGAGTAACCCACAAGCCGTAATCGATAATTACAGTGCAACCAACGATAACATTCATTTTATTCCATCTATCGGTATTGAAGCAACATTGAACAAAGATCTTTTATTCAATTCTCAAATTGGCCTTACTTATAATGTATTAAAAGAACTGATTTTCATGCCAAACAGAGGAATGGAATTATATTATAACGAAGAAGCTATTAATGTTTCTAAAGCAACAAATAACGCACTTTCTTCTTTTTATAACAATTCTTATTTAAAGTATAAGAAAGCTTTCAGAAAGTCACATATATTATCATCAACAACAGGTTTTAATGTATTAATCGATAATTATAAACAGGATTGGGCAATCGCTAAAAATTCACCTGAAAATGATCAGTATCGTATGTTGCAGAATGGTACAAACAATCTGAGAGAAATTGGCGGAACAAACCGAAACTATAACTGGCTTTCGTTTTACCAAAATGTAAACTATAGTTTTAGAGACAAATATATTGTTTCTGCTTCTGCTTCTTTAGACGGTTCTTCCAGGATAGGTGAGAATGCAAAAAATACGATGAAGATCAGTGATGTTCCATTTGGCTTCTTTTATGGTGGTGGCATGGGATGGCGTGTTTCCAGTGAATCATTTTTGAATAGTGCTTCATGGCTCGAAGAATTAAAACTCAGATTGGCCTACGGCGTAACAGGAAACGACGATATCGGCGAATTGAACGCCAGAAATTATTATGGTGCAATTAAGTTTCGCGAAACGGTTGGCCTTTATCCTGCAATATTTCCCAACGAAGAACTTACATACGAATCTGTTAGCCAGGTAAATGGAGGTTTGGATATATCCTTGTTGGGAAGTAAATTAATTGCCAACATAGATGTCTATCGCTCGGTTACAAGCAATATGCTTGTTTATAGTTCATTAGAAGCTTATTTTGGGTACGATTTTAGAGCTGAAAACAATGGAAAAGTTCAAAATTCCGGTATTGACCTGGGGCTTTTCTTCAGGGCGATCGACAAGCCCAATTTTAATTGGGATTTGCAAATCGCTGTTTCCTCCCTGAAAAATGAAATTACTGAAATAAAAGGTGATAAGTTGGTTACTGAGATCCAGGGAGCTGAAATCGTGAATATGCCGGGCCAACAGGCAAATAGTTTTTACGGCTATATTTTTGAAGGGGTTTATGCAACTACTTTGGAAGCTGAAAGTGCAGATTTAGTCAACAAACGAAAAACCCCTTTCCGTGCCGGGGATGTAAAATTTGCTGACTTGTCGGGGCCCGAAGGAAATCCTGATGGGGTAATAGATGATTATGACAAAACAGTTCTTGGTTCATCTTTGCCTGAACTTTTTGGTGGGGTAAGTAATACATTTACATATAAACGATGGGAATTGAATGCATTTGTACAGTTTGTGAAAGGGAATGAACTGTTTAATTATGTGCGGTCTCAAAATGAAAGTATGAAAGGACTGCAAAACCAAAGTGCCAATGTTCAGAGTCGTTGGCAATATGAGGGACAGCAAACCATGGTTCCCCGTGCTGTATGGGGCGACATACAGGGCAATTCGTCTTTTTCCTCGCGTTGGATAGAAGATGGTTCGTACTTGCGCATTAAAAACATATCGCTTAGTTATACCCTTCCCAATAAATTTTTGGCATTTAAAAATGCACAATTTTATGTTACTGCCAGCAATGTTTTCACCTTCTCTAAATATCTGGGTTACGATCCTGAATTTGCATATTCCCATTTACAAATGGAGCAGGGGATTGATTATGGGCAGACGCCACAATCCCGGCAATTTATGGTTGGCTTTAAACTAGGTTTATAAAAACTTATTCTATTAAAAATGAAGAAATTTACTACATACAGGGTAATTATTATTTCACTTTTAGCTACGGTGCTTCTTTTCTCCGGGTGTAAAGAATTATTAATGCCTAATCAGGAGAATGCGAATACAGACGATCAAATGTTTGATGACTGGTATGAGTACCGTTCAACAGCAATGGGTTTGTATGGTTTGCAACAAAAACTGGTCGAACAAATTTTCATATTGGGCGAATTACGGGGCGATTTGCTTTCAATTACAGAAAACGCCGATGCAGATATGATTGAAGTTTTTAATTTTAATATCACTAAAGAAAATAAATATGCTTCGCCCACCAATTTTTTCAAATTAATTTCGGCAAGCAACAGCTTTATAAGAGTCTTACAACGTGAACATCCAAGTGTAACCGACCTCAGTAGTCCGGTTGATAATTACGACCGACTCTATGGCGAAGCCCTTTGTATGCGTGCCTGGGCATATTTTAATGCCGTGCGAATTTATGGGAAGGTTCCGTTTATACATGAATCATTAACTTCAATCGATGAAATTGATAATTTTCTAAATTCATCAGAATCATATACTGACAGTGTAGATATTGTTTATGGCCGTGATGGGTATGGTAATGACACCATTTATAATAAACCTGTTACCCTAAATAAACAATATTACGATGAAGAAATGATTATTGATTATTTCACTCAGGAACTGGAAACAAAAGTAAAGGAAGTAGGAGTAAACCATTACATTGAAAACAACGACAATACCTGGGAAGTAACAATATGGAATATCCATGCCATGAATGCACTCCTGGGGCAGATGTACCTTACCCGGGGAGATTTAGCCAAAGCCGTAAATTATTTTGAAAGAATAATTTATTTTCAATCAGAAAATTACCGTTATCAACTCGATAATACTTTTTCAAACAATAATTGGCGGAATATTTTTGGGAATATCGATAATCGCGAGCACATTTATTCTCTTTGGTTTAATAAAGCTTATCAGCAGCAAAATGATTTACAGCGAATTCTGGAACCAAGAGGTCCACATGAATACATGCTAAAACCTACGCGCCAGGCAGTATTATATTGGGAAACAATTTGGGATGATTATACTATGCTGAAAAACGCCGCGGAGCCCTGGAA
>JAGXIP010000237.1 GCA_024635585.1 Saccharicrinis sp.
GCTCTGCCATGCGTTGCCATTGCCCGGCTTTTATGGGCTGCTCGATGGAATGAATATCTAGCTTTGCCAATTCGTTTAACTTGCCGATAGCCTCATCAGGTTCAAAGGCTCCATTCGCATCAACCCGTATTTCAAGTTGTGAAGCATCATAGGTATTTCTGATTTCTTTGATGAGGTTAATTTCCTGCAGAAAATCAATGGCTCCAATTTTTATTTTAATGCACTTAAAACCGCTTTCGAGCTTTTGAGCCAATTGCTCTTTCATATAAGCGATATCGCCCATCCAAATTAATCCATTGATGCGTATTTGCTTTTTCCCTTCTACAAAATCAGACGGAAATATAGTTTTGATATCGCCGTTTTTAAAATCTAGCAAGGCCATTTCTAAACCAAAGCGGATGGCTGGCCAATCTGATAAATCATCCCCAATATTGCTCCAATAATTATCTGCGTAAACATTAATATTGGCACAAACCTCCCTAAGTTTATCCTCAAATCCCGGTTTATCATCGATGCTAAGATGGGGTAAGATGGAGCACTCGCCCACACCTACCACCGTGGGATTTTGCACATCATAAATCTGAATATACCAACTGTCTTTTACTGCGAGCACCCCGCGCGAGGTTCCACCGGGAGTAATAAACTGAAGTATGTGTCTTTTATAGGTGGCTTTTACATCAACACCTAATCTTGAGGTATCCATAAGTGCTTATGTTTTTGTTTAAGCTTTCCATTTTCAGCAATAATTTCAGCGTTTATAAGATATAGAATCTTAATAACCCCGCTCTATAGATAAAATGGAAAAACCATTTAATTAGCTTTATACTTCGTTCCGACGCAAATTTTCATCCTACTTATAATGAGGTTTGTGCTGCGTCGGATTTACACAACGCTATATTCCCCGGGATAAATCCCGGGGCTAATTATATTTTACCCCTACGGAGTAGCTTACGATAGAACTTTTTCGTCACCAATTCTCGAGCTCTTGTTCAATAACATTTGGTGGTTATAAAAAACATCAAACTCTTATTTCAAAATCAAACCTACCCCAAACAACAGCACCAATGCAAAAGTTGCCAGCGCCAAATTTTTTAATTGAGGATAAAGCAAATGAGGCTCTTTATTTTGAAAAACCATTATTAGATTTTTATTTAGCAATGGCACTGCCAATAAAAACAACCACTGCCATAAAGATACGAACTGAAACAAACCATAAAAAATCATCAATAACATGGCCAAAATAAGTAAAAATGCATGATAGCGTTTTCCCCAGGGGCTGCCATATTGAACCACCAGGGTCAGTTTTCCGGATTTGGCATCACTATTAATGTCGCGCAAGTTATTGAGGTTTAAAACACCTGCGCTCAACAAGCCTATTGCCGAGGCGGGCAGCAACAACCATGGATCGAATTTTCCGGTGTGCAAAAAGTAAGTGCCCAACACGCCTATGAGTCCAAAAAACAGAAACACAAAAATATCGCCCCGCCCACTATAACCATAAGGATTTTTACCTACTGTATATTTAATAGCCGCAGCAATGGCTCCCAATCCCAAAACCAACATCCCCCAAGCATTTAGGCTCAACATTTCTACATTACCAACAGCAATTAGGGCAATACCCGATATCAACGATAGAACAGAAAATACAATCACGGTACGTTTCATTTCGGTAAGCGATATTTTTCCAGAAGCCACCATGCGCGCGGGTCCTATGCGTTCCACATTGTCGGCCCCGGAAACAGCATCGCCATAATCATTGGCCACATTGCTTAATATTTGCAGCAAAACAGTAGTCACTACTGCTAATATACCCACCGACCAAATATAGGAATGATGATAAGCAGCAATAAAATTTGCCATAAAAATAGAAGAGAGCGCCAAAGGAAGCGTGCGCAACCGAAACGAAGATATATAAGATTTTATTTTTGACATGTACAGAACCCCGTGAGCGTTAAATAATTTTTGCGAGAAAAGATCAGCTATTTTTTATTGCATGGGCACAAAGATAGGAAACCCCGCAGATATGCCAAAGGTAAGCCCATCCATCAAATATTTAATAGTGAATTAAAATAAGTTTTAATAACTTTTTATTATGTTTGGGTAGAATTAGACGCACGCATAGTAGATAAGAGATATGGAGCAAAGCGACATCCCGCAGAATTGCGGGAAGAAATAATCCGCGTGTCGCCAGCGCCTCCGTAGAGTAGCTTTTGCGCTCGCGGAAAGCTTTAGCGGTGGAGCAAGACATTAGACGTATTGACAAATAAACCTTGTGAATTATACAGTTATTAAAACCCAACAAATTATTATACATTAAACTAACTTAAAAATCAGCTCCCATGGAAGATCATTCAAACGAATTCAATCAACAAAACGAAGAAAAACAAGTAATTCCCGCTTTGGCGTTTTCGGACAATGCCATTAAATACCTAAAAACAGGAGCCGGATGGGCGAAATTCATAGCCATCGTAGGCTTTGTTTTTACAGGCTTAATCGTATTGGGCGGTCTTATATCAGGCGTGTTTTTTGCCTTTATGGGAAACCAAATGGGTATGAGCGGTTTTCCTTTTCCTCCTTTTATCTTTGGCTTCATTTATTTAATTATAGCTATTATCTACTTCTTCCCAACTTTCTATCTGTTCAAGTTCGCCACAAAAGCGCAAGACGCCATAAGAATGCTCGACAGCAACAATATTGAGGCATCCCTCTTAAATTTGAAATCGTTCTTTAAATTTTCAGGGATTATGATTATCGTGGTGTTTGCGCTATATTTTATAGGTATCATCGTAATGATTGCCGGCTTTTCGTTTTTCCAGAGCCATTTTTTTCAGATGAGTCAGCAAGGTATGATGTGATGGTGATGTGATGATGTGTTGATTCGATGATGTGCTGATGTGCTGATGTGCTGATTTGGGGATATGAGGATGTGATGATGTGAGGATGTGGTGATTCGGTGATGTGAGGATGTGGTGATGCCAACCAGACCCTATACCATTTCACCATTAATCGAACGGAATTATTACTTCTCAATGAATTGACAGTTTTCGTGTTCCGATTTGTATGCTACGGATTTTTGCTTTACGAATGGTGCCTATTTGTATTTCAGTGTAACGTGACTGTTTAGTCACGACTCCCTTTTTTACCGGGGAAGCTTTGACTGTTTAGTCACGGCTTCCTTTTTTGCTTGGGGAAGGTTTACTGTTTAGTCATGGCTTCCTATATGGCTTGGGGAAGCTTTGACTGTTTAGTCATGGCTCCCTTTTTTTGCCGGGGAAGGTTTAATTGTTTAGTCATGGCTCCCTTTTTGCTTAGGGGAGCTTTGTAGGTTTAGGCATGGCTCCCTTTTGGAGTATGTTCAGAGAGTGTTCATAATTCTGTATCACGCTTTAAATCAAGATACCGAAAATCGTCGATAAGTGCGTAGTTTAAATATGGTCTGCGATGTAGCCTGCCTCCCGGAGGTAGGTTCAAGTGGGGCTAGTCGTGGGGCATTACAGAGCGCTATTAGTCCTTTTTATTGGCAAACGTTTTTTACATCTGTAAGTTCAAATTCTATTTCGCACCCAAAGCATTGAAAATTCGAATCACGGTTTCAAAGGTCACATTTCCGGTACTATTTTCGAGTCTTGAAATTTGTGCTTTTTTAACTCCGACCAATTCTCCCTATTGTTCTTGTGTCAATTTTCTCTTTTTTCTAACGGTTTTAATCATATCGCCTATAAGTTCGAGTTTTAGTTCAAATTCGTACTCGTCTCTTTCTGTTGTTCCTTTCTTCCCGATTAAAAGGTCTTCCGCTTCGTCTAATGTGTAACTTTTCATTTCTTTTTGTTTTTCAGATAATTTGAATATGTTTGCCAACAAGAGTATCAGCAATCAGTTCTAATGTATCTTTGAACGCTCCACCAATGAAAATTCCACCACCTTCCATATATTTTTCATAGAAAAATAAGTTATTGCGCGGCATTATCAGTGTTTGAGAACTAAAAATCAATCCGCGCTTTAAACTGTATAGAGCTTTATCATTACTGAATTGACCCCAATCCAATTGTCGGAAAAAAAAGAATTAAAAGGGAAACAATTGTAAATATTTTTCTCATTTTATTTTTGTATTGGCGGTAACTTATCAATAACCCGCCCCTCATGCCTTTTTTTCAACTTTTGCACGGAGTTATTTTACTGTTTAAATATAGCACATTAGCGCAGAACTATCATACATAAAATTAGTATTTTATAAACGTGTAACGGCTCTTATAAAGGCTCGTGAGCTAATTTGAAAAGCCTCACTTCCAAAATCCTACTAAGCCGAAGCTTTTGTTTGGTTATAAATTTATTCATTTATCTAGGCCGAAGCAAAAGCTTCTGCGTACTTATTCAAGCTGCAAAGGTTTCAAAAACAGCCCTACTAGCCCATGCCCTTTATTTATTGTTGGTGGTTGTTATTTTTGTAATCTCATCGATTAATACCCTATCCCGAATTCTTAAAAATATTGTGTCCCCTTTTTCATTTATACAAATCGATGTATCTTGCTTATTAATAATAGAAATTGATTTCATGTCATTTTCCATAAAATTAACTGGTTCGTAATTATTATTTTGAAAATATGCCACTAAAAAAACTATAATTATTCCGCCTACAACTAGCGAATGAATTGACATTAATTGTTTGTAAAATCTATGTCTATTTTGAAAGTATTTAAAAGCACTATAAATATTCCAGATAAAGCCGCCAAACAAAAATAAGATAAATGTCAAATGATGAAGTCCTGGTCCATGTATGTAAGTCCAACCGTAAAGCAAATAGACAATAATACTAATCAAAAAAGCAATTAGATAATACGTCAACGCATAAACTAGTCCTTTATACTTTTTTATATTCATATCACAATTTTGTATCTAAACATACTTCTTAATAACCACAAAGTTTTCAACAACCTCACTCACTTGCTTTTATTTCAACTTTATATAGGGTTATTTTACTGCTTAAATATAGCACATTAGCGCAGACCTATAATAAATAAAAGTAGAATTTTAAAACGTGCAGCCTTTGCGCTATCCATCATCTTTGGGCATCATCCATAAGCATCGGTAAATTGCAAAAAAAACGTTTTATAAACGCTATAACACATGTTTAAGCATGCTATCAAGCGTTTATAAAACGTATTGAATTGTTGTTTTGATTATCTCAAGGAAACTTAGGGAACTGATCAAAATCGGGATCCCGTTTTTCGAGAAATGCATTTTTACCTTCCTGCGCTTCTTCCATCAGATAATACATGAGCGTTGCGTCGCCAGCCATTTCCATAATACCATGCTGCCCGTCCAACTCGGCATTTAGTCCGCGTTTAATCATCCTCAATGCCATGGGACTGCGTTTCATGATGGTACGGCACCATTCCACGGTGGTATCTTCAAGCTTATCCAAGGGAACCACTTTATTCACCATACCCATTCTTTCGGCTTCCTCGGCGGTATATTGTTCGCAGAGAAACCATATTTCGCGCGCCTTCTTTTGTCCCACGTGACGAGCAAGGTACGAAGAGCCAAAACCGGCGTCGAAACTACCCACCTTGGGCCCCGTTTGTCCAAAATGTGCATTTTCCGAAGCGATGGTAAGGTCGCAAACCACGTGCAGTACGTGTCCGCCACCAATGGCATAACCATTTACCATGGCTATCACAGGCTTGGGCAGGGAGCGTATCTTTTTGTGCAGATCCAGCACGTTTAATCGAGGTACGCCGTGTTCGTCAATATATCCGCCCACACCTTTTACTTTTTGGTCGCCGCCGGAACAAAATGCTTTGTCGCCGATTCCGGTAATCACTACCACATTGATATCCTGGCGCTCGCGACATATCTCAAAGGCATCCAGCATTCCCATAATGGTTTCCGGACGAAAGGCATTGTAAACCTCAGGTCTGTTTATCGTTATCTTCGCTATTCCCTCAAAAAAATCAAATTTAATGTCGGAATATTCTTTTATGGTTTCCCAGTTATACTTGCTCATTATTTTAGATTATTAGATTGTTAGAAATTAGATCATTAGATCGATAGGAATTGGATCGATAGGTTGATAGATTGATAGGTTAATAGACCATTATAAAAATAATATATACTCATTACATCTTAACTCTCTATCGGTTTGATTGTAAATTTTTAAAATAGTTACGTAATATCTTACCGTTCAGTTCTCCGGGGGTAAAAACCTCGAAAAGTGTAGCTTGTTCGTTGCTTTCTATCATTTGCTGATAGCTTGATTTTAATTCTTCCAGATTTGAACAGCTTAAATATTTTAATCCAAAGGCTATGGCAATATATTTAGCCGACTGGGTATGCTTAGCTTCAAAAAACTCCTCCAGCTCAGCCGTTTCGGCAGGTCCGGGGATAAAACGAAATATACCCCCTCCCCCATTATTAATAACCACCACCTTAAAGTTTGGTTTCAGGTATTTGTTCCACAAGCCATTTGAATCGTAAAAGAAAGATAAATCACCCGTCACCAACATGCTGGGCTTGCTTTGCACCAATGCTGCACCAACTGCCATACTCACACTGCCATCAATCCCACTTGTCCCTCTGTTCGAAAAGGTATCCACTTTAATTTCGTCCTGAAAAAGCTGGGCATAGCGCACGGGAGTGCTATTGGCCAAATGTAAAATGGTATCTTCGGGAATATGTGTAAATATATGCGCCAGCGCTTTAAAATCGCTCCAGGGCACCTCATTGACATAAGCCAAATGAACATTTCTGCTTTTCTCGCATCTCTGAAGCCACATATGCTGGTAGCGACCGTCGGTATTTTCTACCTTATCGGTAATCTGCATAAAAAAATCGCGGGGCTTCATTTTTATATTCACCGACAAATGCTGAAAGGTATCTATCACATTCTCATTTAAAGCTATATGCCAATGCGCCTTGGGCGGATGATCACGCAGTACATTTTTAATCTGTTTACTCACTATCTGCCCACCAAACGTAATGAGCAAGCTTGGTTTAAACGAAGCTGTTTCGTAACCATTGATGCTAAAAACTTGCCTGTCGATACATTCAATAAAACTATCTCCTTTTAAATTGGATGTGGTTTCGGTGAGTACCACGGTATTGGCATTTTTGGCTAAAGCGTTAAGCGAATTATTAAGCTGGGCATCGGGCATCATCACCCCGGTAAGTACCATCACGGATTCCGCAGAGCTCCACTGCTGAGCCAGTTCTTCCAACTGGTTTGCGCTGAGAACGGCATCGGGTATTAGGTTACGAAAGGGTTTTTTGAGCAAAGACATGGGCAAGGTACGCCCGTACAAAGGCTCTCGCAAGGGTATGTTTATATGTGCAGGACCCGCCACCGGATA
>JAGXIP010000238.1 GCA_024635585.1 Saccharicrinis sp.
ATGGTTATTCAGCTATTTAATGAATGGCGCAAACATGAATGATATTGTAAGGTTAAAATACAAGAATATGGACAGCGATTTTATCACCTTTGTTAGACGCAAAACACAAAAAACCTGCAAGTCCGCCAAACCCATTAGTGTGCCAGTTACAGAGGATTTACAGCGTATTATTGATAAATGGGGTAATGTAGACCATTCGCCTAATAATTATATATTCAGCATAATCACAGAGGATATGACTGAGAAGCAAGTTCGCCGGAGTTTGGACAAGCTGATTAAAAGAACCAACGATAACATTAAAAAAATTGCAAAAGACGTAGGCATTGAAAAAACCGTAACTACCTATACTGCAAGGCACAGCTTCTCAACTGTATTAAAGCGCTCCGGTGTATCTACTGAGTTTATATCTGAAAGTTTAGGGCATAATGATTTACGCACCACTGAACTTTACCTTGACAGCTTTGAAGATGATAAGAAAAAAGAAGTTGCGAAGCATCTTACTTCATTTAAAATGGCTGTAAATAATCAAATTTCTTGAAAGCTATTGCCCAAGCTTTAGGACATGGCACTTCAATCGTAACCAACACTTATTTTGACTATGACAATGAGTTGGTTGATGATTTGAATAGAAAAGCGCTTGATTTGTTGAAGGAAACAGAAAAGATATAGTAGAATATTTATTGCAGCCCATTAGTTAATATTGGGCTGTAATTCTGTTAAAGCCAATAAAAACTCACCAAAATCAATTGGCTTAGCAAGTATCCGATTTTCTCCATCTAACAAAAACATCGTAGGTATAGCATACAAATTATAGGCAGTAGCAACTTTTCCATCCCAATTGTGTGGTTCGTTCAAGTTTATCCATGGATAATCATGATTTGAAACAAGCTCCTCCCATACTACTTTATCTTCATCAATAGAAACAGCAAAGATTTCCAAATCAACATCCTTACCGTAGTACCAGCTCTTTAATTGAGAAAGGATTTCTTTACACATAGGACAAGACGTTTCCCAGAAAAGAACAAGCTTATAATCACACTTAACATTGTACAATGCGGACGACCCACCATCCAAATCTGTTAATATAAAGTCAGGAACGCTGTCTGTATTGTTCATTTGTTGAAAAGCCAAACGCCTTTTTAAAGTGTTATTATCATCTGTACATCCATGAGGAACCATATAATTGTCAGAAACATAAACTTGCAGATTATCTAATCCTAACTTTTCAAAACCTCGCAATAAGTAATCTACAATAAATACAGATACATTGGGATTGGCACTAGTCTTATTCAAAATCACATCAATAGCGGTCTTAAACTCTTTTTCTTGTTCCTCCTTTGACAATTCTTTTTGTGCATAAAGCATAAAATACTTAAACACCTTATCAGTATAAGCAGATGAATTAATCAAGGATTCTTCTGAAAAATTAATTTGATCGAAGTAATGATTCTTGAGATATTTTTTTCTTGACAATTCCGACCAATTACTATCTTGAAAAGGTTCCTGTTGTGTTTGAATTAGTTTTGTAACATATAGATTTGGATATTTTTTTTGGTAAAAAGCTATTAGCTGCGATCGGTCATGTTGAATAGAATTAAATTTAGATATAATCTCACTTCTTTTATTCGCTGTATAATAAGCGTCATCAGCATGATGCTGAAAATGGTTAATTTGTATTACCAATTCCTGAATTTGATTTTGGTATCGCTTCTCCTTTTTTATGAAATCAAACCAAATTTGATTTTCTTTTGAGATAATAACATCTGCACTATCCATTGGCATATTAAAATCTGTTTGTATTTCAATGTTTTCATCATTGTATATAAAATCCAGTTTTTGAGGAGGCTCGTTTAATACTTCTGCAATAGATGTTTGACCTAGTATTAATCTATAATTACCTCTCTTGTAATCGTGCGGTATTTTGAATAAAAAGTTGTTGTTTTCTTCTAGTGTATCTGTAATAGCAAATTGATCGCCCTGTATAGTTCCAAGCAGAACTGTATTTGAAGTCTGGTTATTAATTTTTAGTTTCAGAACATGCAATTGACCTATTGCTTGAATGGTTAATATGAATAATATGAGGGCTATTAGGCTAATGTTTTTAGTCATACTCTTCTAAGCTATGGATTGATTCATTGATTCACGAAAGTTGTCTAATTATTTGCGCATTAGTCCAAGATTGATTTACATGAAACATATATGTGATTCCGAAAAAACCATTATATAAATCATTATAAATTGACACTGCTAATTCCACTAAATATCCTATTTCAGCAAGGGTTAGTTTTGCCGTAGTTTCCTTAGGATCTGAATGAGCAAAACTTTTATCTCTAAGCTCTATAATTCTATCAATTAATTCACTTTGTGTGTTAACGTTATTTCTGTGCTTTGCTACATTGTCAATAACATCTGATTTTGAACAAAATCTATCCTCATCATTATTATTATTATTATTATTGATTAATTGCTGCTGAATACAAAGACCAAAATAATCTGATTCTATACGATTAAATAATTTTATAAAGCTTCTCTTTTCATTCTTGTTAGGTGAAAAAAGTTTAGCCAATTGAATTGTACATGTAAATAATGCGGTTTTTTTTGATTGTTGAAAATAACCATTGCTTACCACTTTCCTTTCATTCTCATTATGTGGATTCACTATACGCGAAATATTTGATGCAGAAACCTTAACATCAAATATAGTAGCTTCAAGTGTGTCTAACCATGTATTCAGCTCATATAACGTAATCATACAATTATATTATAAAATTATTTAGGTATGTGCATTAAAATTACAGACAGTTATTAATTGTCAATTATTCTGCTATTCGGGCAATAATAATTGGTGAGTTATTTAATGTCACATCAAGTGTTTTAAATAAAATATTACATACGGAATACTTTCTAATCATTATTAGAAATTCCACATTTAATTAATTACTTTGAGCTTTATTATTTAATGTAAACGATTAATCTTTTACACAACGGACAGAACTACCATTATCTGAATACAATGACAAACTTCTATTAAGTTCATTAGAGGTACGATAATAGCCCTTTCCACCGTAATCTTTATTTGAGCTCCACCAATAAGCATTTACATTCATATCTAAAAAACTTCCATTAAAATCGCTACGTCTTCCTGATAGTGTAGTCTGAAAACTATTACTCCCAAGATAAGTAGCTAAAGCATCCCATTCGGAATTATTCGGTAAATGCCAACCATCAGGACAAACACCTTGCACATATTGATTTCCAAAGAGTGCATTTTCATTTACCGCTGCAGTGTAGGTATATAATGCGCCATGAGTGATCTTATTGTTTATATTATCATTGTACCAACAATATGCACTAGCTGATGAAGTGAAATTTCCGGGAAGATTCTTCCATGATAAGTCCCCAACAACTAAAGAAATTGATTTTCCATCTGAGAAATGTGTAACTTTTAAGTTTTGAACCATCCAAAGCTGACTTCCAAACCATTCTGTATTATATGTATTACCATCATAGTCAACTAGCGGACTTCCTGGGCCATCCTGCCTAAATGCAATATATACATCGTCGCTCTCTGTATTGTTGCAGTGTGTTGTAATAGTCCATTGTAAAGTATATTCCTCATGTAGCAATCCTGTAAATGTAGAATTTGGATTGGTATCATTTGAAAAGCTTCCACCTTCACCTCTCAATATAGTCCATAGGCCATCTCCATGACCAATTTCAAGTTTAGCATTAAGGGTTGTCGAAACTGTTCCGTCTGTATATACTTGGTCTTCTCCAGCATTAGCATTTACCAGAGTGTTATTAAAGGAGATATTTACATCATCATATGAACTAATACATTCAGTGCTAATTGTCCATCTTAAAATATATGAAGAACATCCTTGACCTGTAAATTTAGTAGTTGGAGAAGTTTCATCAATAAAGCTACCTCCATCACCACTCTGTATTGTCCATTTCCCTTGACCTTGGATTGGACTATTAGCTGACAATACTACTGAAACTATTCCATCGTTATAATAACTTTGATTTTCCCCTGCCTTAGCTTTAGTAGGAGTTGTATTAAATACAATACTTACATCATCATATGAAATGCTACATCCTGTACTTATTGTCCACCTGAGCGCATATGAGGTACATGCTAAACCTGAAAAATTTGTAACGGGGTCTGTATTATCTTCAAAACTACCGCCTTCTCCACTAATAATAGTCCACCTACCTGTTCCACGCCCTGCACTTGGAGTGTTACCTGATAAACTTACAATTGTTGTTTCATCTAAATAATTTTGGTCTCCTCCGGCATTAGCTATCGTTGGGGTATTATTAAATTCAATTTTAACATCATCTATTGTGCTACTGCAATCAGTGGATATTGTCCATCGTAAGACATAAGCTGTACATTCTTGACCTGTAAATGTAGTAGTTGGAGAGGTATTATCATCAAAACTCCCCCCTTCACCACTTACAATAGACCATTTGCCAGAGCCGTTTTCTGGAGTGTTTGCTTCAAGGATAGTAGTAATAGATTCATTATAAAAAAATTGATCCTCGCCAGCTAGAGCTGTAGTTGGAGCGTTTTGAAAACTAATAGTAACACCATCAGAGGTACTATTAAATTTTGTACTTATTTTCCACATCAGTATGTAAGTTTCACACAATATACCAGTAAAAGATGTATTCGCCTTAGTATCATCCTCAAAATCGCCTCCTACTCCACTAATAATAGTCCATTTCCCTTGACCATGGCCAATTTCAGGATTATTTGCATTAAGAACTGTCGAAGTGGAATTACCATCGGTAAATATTTGATTAGAGCCTGCATTAGCAATACTAGGATTACCTATAATAAAAACACTTATTTCGTCTTCAGCTGATGCCCCCTTATCATCTTTGGCAACAACTTTGACTACATGCGAACCTAATTCTTCATCTCTGGTATCCCATATGTATTCATAAGGGAAAACAGTTGATGAACCAAGACCTATTTCATTAACAAAGAATCGAACTTCTGCTATATTGCCATCCTTGTCGTCTGCATTTGCTCTTATAGTCAAAACATCACCAACTTGGATGGTGTCATTATCGGATGGTTTAACAATCTCAGCAATTGGCACCTTATTCTCTTCCTCTTTACTACAATTCATCAATATGATACTAAATGCAGCAATAATTACTAGTCTTACATGTTTTTTAATATGCATCTCCATTGTGTTTTTTGTAATTATAAATATTTTTAAAAATTATACTTAGCTCACCTCTAAATTACTCTGTTGAGGATATGCGAGGGTTATTCTTTCTTTTTAGGAGAAAAAACTCTACATACTTAAATAGGTTGTTGAAATGACAGCAATATGAATCTTGTCTCCTCCATATTCGCTCATTTCTTTTCGAAAAACAATGGTCTTACTACTTACATCATCAAAATAAAATTTACCACCTTTCTTAAGTGGCTGACAGTTACTTTTTTGTTCGATATTTTTTATCAAGCTTTGGGGTACACTAATATTATTATCAACCGGATTTAAAACAAAGTGTAAGCTTACAACTATATCGTTTAGCACTTTAATTTCAAACTCATCTACATTATAAGTAAATACCGTTGTTGGGAAAACATCAGTATAGCGATATATCTTTGAATTATCCTTAGAAGTAATACCAATTAGCTTGAACTTTGAAGCTACTGGACTAAATTTATCACCCAAGTCAACACCTTGAGAATATGAATTAAGATGAAGGATAAAAATAATGAAGAAAAAAATATACTTTTTCATGGTAGTCATTTTTTGAAAAGCTCAATCACAGCTTTTTCTGTTTCGTATGTTTTGCTGCCTCCACCAATTATAATTTGTTTTTTATTAGCTGCTGTGTATGATTTAGTGTTTCCTCCAATCCCTACACCTTTAACCGAATATCTAATTTGTGTAATTCTAGCAGATTTCAATAGTTCTATTTCACTATTCGTTAAAGTATATAATGCGATGCTTCTATCATTCAAATGGTCTTTTATTCCTTTATCGTAACATTTAATGGTGTTCCCATTGTTCAGAAATATTACGGTTGTACCTGTTAAATATATGGACTTAAAAGATGCAGAAATTGACATCATAAAATAACCACCATTATTTTTATTTGCGATAGTTATTTCTGGATAATAATTACTACTCACTCCAAAATTGTCTTGAAACCTCCATGTTTCTGTAGCTTTATATTGGTTATCTCCAAAATAAATATAGTTCTGTGAGTTGATTGTGTTTACAAATATCAGGGTAAAGATTAAAAGTAAAATAAATCTCATTTTAATATATTTAAGGAATTAAGGTTGCAAATAGCATTCAACTATCTACGAAATTATTATTATATTGTTACAACCTACATAATTATTTATAGATGATAGATTCTATCCTCTTCAACCACCCCTTCAAAAACTTCTGATTCTTTCCTTTTTTGGCAATGGTTTGGTAATAATGAATACGAGCATGTTTAATGCCATTGAACAGTTGTTCCGGGTGACAGGAATTAATTGCAGCGATAGTTTTGTTACCAATTACGCCATCCAGTTTGAGGTCATAATCGAAAAATCTATTGAGAACCTTTTGAACCCCGCTACTTCCCCAGTAGCCACTATTGACACACCAGTCAAAAATGATTTCCTGCAAAGCTCCGTTTTTAATGGCTTCAATGCGATAGGTATGGTAAAAAGTATGTCGATAAAACTCCTTTACTAAGAAAGTTAATCCGTCAACATTAATTTTTGCATTGTGCTTTATTTTGCCGACTTCTGATTTGTAAAGGTCTATGACAGCCCAACCTTCCCAATCCGGATGAAGGTTCCGAGCTACTCCCATATAGGTTTCACCACCTTTGTCACCGGGAACGTTGGCATAGTAGCCCTCGTGTTTTATTACGCCATCAAAGAGTTCTTCAAATGTTCTCATTCTTGCGCTTTTGTTTAAGGTTAATTTGGTTTACTCCGGAGATTGAACCACCAAAAAGAAAGTCGATAATGGTGCTTAGCTTGGTTGATATTCCTCCGTTGATACTGCTCACGAAAGCTATTTGCCAATCTTGCAATTCAATGTTTTTAAACA
>JAGXIP010000239.1 GCA_024635585.1 Saccharicrinis sp.
ATACTGTGCCGGTGGAAAAAGCATTCGTAAACCGGACACCTTCCTCTGCCAGCTTATCGATGACCGGGGTGCTGGCATTTTCATCGCCATAACACCCGATAAACTGGGGCGAAGTATCCTCGATCGTAATCCAAAGGATATTGGGTTTCGGAAGTTCTTCCGATGGACTGCACTGGGCACAAAGTATAGGAATAGCTAGCAGACTGTGAAATAATATTTTTTTATTCATAGTGAATTTTATTAAACCTTGAAATTATTCTTTCGCAACAGCTCAATACTCTCTCTAAATGCCATGCCCTTTATCTAATCTCCCAACTGCTTCATTTTAAACCGTTCGTTTTCAGCCGGAATATGTTCCTGTGCAAAAATGGCTTCAATTTTTTGAATGATCACAGGATGATGCTCTGAAACATTGGTTTGTTCCTGAATATCCTCCTCCAGATTATAGAGCCGGATTTGCAAATCGTCTTTGAAAATACTTTTCCCGGAGGCCTTTCCATTTTCCCATGCGCAACGCCTGCTGACCGGCTGATGCCAGAAATTCCCAGTACAAAAATTCATGTTCCTTCTGGTTCAACACCAACTATTTCGCAATGTGTTGGCAACACTCGTAATGGGCTGAAAGCATGTCGGTTTCGCTACCCGGATCAATTTTCCCTGGCCACTGGGCAATCATGGAAATACAAATACCACCTTCTGTCTAGTTGCCTTTTCCCAGCCCTGTTCGCTTTTAGAAGGATTAGCGCTGTCGAACCAATGGGAGTCGGTGCAGCCACTAATACTGCGCCCGTTGTCAAAAGAAAACATGATTATTCTTTCTCATTATAAAACATCTTTTTATGCATTTCGCAATATTGTAGCAACGCCTCTGCCACTTCAGGGTATTCCTCTATTACGTTAGTGGTTTCAAAGGGGTCGTTTTCCATATCGTATAAGGTTAAATCAATTTTCTTTTGCTGATACTTACCTGGTAAACCATCGTTTCCATATTCTTTCACATGACGATAGGCATGTGGCAAATGCAATTTCCAACGGCCATCTTTAGAGAACACTCCTTCAAAATTTTCACCATTTGAAAAGGCATGGTAGTTCCTTTTATAAGTAAAATCTTCTTCTCCTACTAATTGACCCATTACATCTTCTCCGTCAAATCCATTTTTTGGAAGCGAGCTTCCTGTTAATTTACAAATCGTGGGCATTATATCGATGGAGTACAAAAACTTATCCGAGACCGTATTCTCGTCAATTACATCAGGGTACTTTACGATAAACTGTGTTCGTAACCCTCCGTCGAAAGAAGTTGCCTTTGCTTCTTTATAAGGTGTTTTACCCGCGTGGTTTCCAAATACCGACCAAGGACCATTATCGGATGAAAACAGTACAATGGTATTTTCGTCCAGTCCATGCTCTTTTAATTTATCCATAAGCCTTCCCACTCCATGATCTAATTCCATAATCACATCACCATATAATCCTTTTCCCGATTTTCCTTCAAATTCATCGCTACAAAAGACAGGTACGTGAGGCATGGAATATGCCAGGTAAAGAAAGAAAGGCTTGTCCTTGTGTTTTTCGACAAAATCAACAGCATACGCAGAACTCCACTTTGTAAGGTTCTTCTGTTGCAGGGAATCGACATCTTCGATGGTTATTTTTCCATTCTCCCAATATCGCAAAGGGTCTTTTCCCCATTTTTCAGGATCTGTAGGGTGATATTTCCACATGTCATTGGAGTACATCAAACCGGCTGTTTCATCAAATCCGCGGTGATGTGGCCATTCCCCTTCAACATCACCTAAATGCCATTTCCCAAACCATCCGGTTACATAATCGTTCTTTTTGAGCTGCTCTGCTAATGTTGTAAATTCAGTACTCAAACAATGTTCGCGTGGTGCATGTGCCCCAAAGACTTTGGTACGCCCAGGATAACAGCCTGTTAATAGGGCAGCCCGCGAAGCAGAGCATATTGCTTGTGGAACATGAAAATTAGAATAAACCGTTCCTTCTTCTGCAAGTTTACTAACATACGGGGTAAGTTGTTCGGAACCAGTAAAAGGCTCAAAATCTGAATACCCCGAATCGTCGAGAAAAATGACAACCACATTTGGCTTTTTACTGTTATTACTGGTTTTTTCTTTTAGACTACATGATGAAAAAGAAAACAAGATTAGGACAAATACTATTAGTATTCGAAATAGTGCTTTTGCATTTAAATGACTCATTTTTAACAATTTAAATTTCAAGACAGCTTATTTTGCAAAACTCTGACTAGATATATAATCGTAATCCGCCTTAATATTTTTATATGGATCGTCTGTTCTTTCGTCCTCCACAAAATAATATGCAAGAGCGTCTTTTTTAGCTGTCTTAAATAATCCTTTAAAATCAATAATACCAGCTCCTACAGTGGTTGCTTCTAATTCTGGTGTTGCGTCTTTGACATGAAATAGCTTAATCCGGCCTGGGTATTTTTTTATAAGTTTCATTGGATCATAGTCTCCTTTTGTAACCCAGAACAAATCAGCCTCAAAGTCTACCAGGTCAGTCTCGGTTGATTCAATTAACAATTCCTGGGGAATTACTCCGTCCATCTTTTGAAATTCAAATGCGTGATTATGATAGGCAAATTTTAATCCTGCCTCTCTACACTTTTCACCCAGCTTATTGAAGTTGTCAGCAATTTCCTTCCACCCATCAAGGGTCTCTCTTAGATTCCCGGGGATTCCGGGTACAATCAGATATTCCATTCCTGCTTCCTTTGCAGCATCTATCATTTTGCCTGCCTTGTCAGCAGAAGAGTAAGTACAATGCGTTGCCTTCAATTCCATGCCCAAATCTTTTATCACTCTCGCATAATGTGAGGCGCTAATCTTTTTCAGAAACATGCCGTCGGTGCCCAGACCGTATCCTTCAATATACTCATAACCTACTTTTGACACGTACTTCATAGTCCCTTCAAAATCTTCCGTTAGCTGATTTCTAACAGAGTAGACCTGAAGTCCTGGTTTCATTTTTGATTTTTTCAATGAAAATGATGGTAATAGAATGGCGCCGGCTGCAAGCAGCGAGCCTGTTCTAATAAATTCTCTTCGATTTGTTTTCATAGTGAATGGTATTAATTATTTTATACATAGAATTTTATCATTTCCTGATTGGTTCAAAAATAAGTTTAAACTCAACTGGATCTGGTTTCAATAGGTATTTTTCCAAAGGTTGCGGGCCACAACTATTTCCGCCAAGTCCACCTTGTCGGTAGTCAATGTTCCAGTACGTTTTATCCTCCTTTTTCAGCTCATAGGTATGGACTGCATTTGACAAATTCTCCGTACTGTAATGACGAACCGAAGTTTCAACCGGTAAATTTCCGGAAACTTTTAGTCCTCATCCATTATAATTTGTCAGTGACGCCCAGCGCGCATCTGTTTTATTTCCATTTTCCTGCGGAACAACATAATTGGTAAATTGCTCGTCAACTGTTCCTGAATAGATACGCGAAAATGAAGTTAATTGGACTGAAATCAGAAGAAGAATAGATATCGTTCTTTTCATGAAATTGTTAGTTAGAGGGATTATCGTTCTATGTATCGTTCAATGTTTTTCTTTCAACCACTGTCTACTATAGACTGCCCACTGATTATCGCCCAAGCCAAACTTTAGCGAAGGCTTACTTTCCTGTCTGCAAACTTCTTTCCCAGGCGGGATAATATTCAGTCAATAATTTATCTACCAACTCCTTATTCTCAGGGTTTGGAGCAATATTTAATGTTTCCAGGGGATCTGTTTCATGGTCATAAAGTTCAATGGCCACAATGCTATCCCTATCCTCGAATAGTGTCCAAAGCACAAACCTGTATCTGTCTGTGCGCATGGCATTTCCAAGGTATCCACCATCTTTACGCTGACTAAAGGCATAGTCTTCCCATTTCATATTTGGTGTTTCCCAAAGTGCATTTAAACTGGTTCCCTGCAGGTGAGCGGGTTTTTCAATATCGGTTAATTCACAAATGGATGGGTAGATATCCACCATTTCAACCAAAGCATTTGTCCTTTTCGCTTTATCTCTTTTTCCCGGGCAGTTCATTATTAATGGTGCACGCGTATCAATTTCAAAATTCGATCCTTTCATAAAAGCACCATATTCTCCCACTTTCTGTCCGTGATCACCCAAAACAACTATCAGCGTATTTTCATACAATCCCAACTCTTTTAATCTATCGATTACCCGCCCGAATTGGGCATCTACAAAACTTATGGATGCTAAAAAGCCATGATTCAACTTTAGAGTCATTTTTTCACTCACATGCTTTGGGTCTTCAAATCCGGAGTAACGGGTAGTAATGCCTCCAGGACGATCTATAGAATAAAGTGGTGAACCTTCCGGCATAACACGGTATTCAGGAATATGGATTTCCGCAGGATCATACAAATCCCAGTATTTTTTAGGAGCTACAAAGGGTAAATGTGGTTTTATAAATCCTACTGCCAGGAAGAATGGCTGTCCTGTCTCAGCAACTTCTTCCAACACAAGAATAGCACTGTCTGCAATCCAACTATCGGGATATGCACTATCAGGAGCATCTGCCATTTCAAATGCAGGACCATATTGAGGAGGACCGGGAGTTGCTATTTGAATCGAATCATCCCGCTTGCTTTCTTCCAGCACATATCCTCTCCACGCAGGTGGTTCTGTGATGTTTCCTTCCCTGCTCCATGATTGAGGATCGGGTTTTTCGGAATGAAACACTTTCCCATAGTATGTTGACAAGTATCCGTTATTTTTAAACAGTTCCGGCAAAGTCACCACATTGGGTGCTTTTTCACGGAAAGTCTTTATAAAACCATAAACACCCGTAGAATCGGGGCGTAATCCGGACAAAAAGCTAGGACGCGACGGAGCACAGATGGCCGCCTGGCAATACGCTCTTTCAAAGATGATACCTTCTGAGGCAATTGCATCAATATTAGGAGATTTTATTAGTGGAGCATTATAGCAACCAAGGGTTGGCCTCAAGTCGTCTATCGTAATGAATAAAACATTCATGGGCTTATCACTCTTCTTTGTAGTTCTTGTACAGGAAAGTCCTACAAATAGACAAAGTCCTAATACGCTTAATATGTAAAAATTTAATTTCTTCATTGTTTTATTAAATTATAGTTCCATTTAAATCTTAAGATGGAGTGAGAGACTATAAACAGCCTGTTGCCTATTTTTTCCCAAACTCACCAAATGTGTGAGGAAGTCTCGATACATATTTATTCATTGCTTTTTTAAGTTCAGTCATTACATTACAATAAGCTTCTGTTTTGAATAAATTCTTCTGTTCAAAAAGGTCCTTGTCCAAATCATATAACTGGTCTGCATCCCAATA
>JAGXIP010000240.1 GCA_024635585.1 Saccharicrinis sp.
CCTCATAACGTTGTGTTTTTATTTAATTAGAAGGTCGAAAATATTTAATATTTCGCAATAAATACTTTTTTTTTTACGAAACCAACCATTTCCATTGCCAATATGTTTCCAATCATAGAAAGTTGATAAAACCGTAACTTAAAAGGAATTGGCGTATGACATATCAAAAAAACAAAAAAAGGTATCGTAAAAATCACGATACCTGATAATTTAAATCTTTTTAAATAACAACATTGTTTCTTTTAACCGACATATCATGCCGTTTTTATCCGATACGTCACATCCACGTTGCCCTTTGAAATATCGTTCAACTTTCCTTTTATCAAGCGTTTTTTTAAGGGCGAAAGATGGTCTATAAAAAGCTTACCTTCGATGTGATCGTACTCGTGTTGCACAACGCGTGCAGCAAAACCTTCCAGCTCTTCGGTAAGAAGCTCAAAGTTTTCGTTTTCGTACTCTACGGTTATTTTTTTCGGTCTTTTTACCTCTTCACGAATCCCCGGCAAACTCAAACAACCTTCCGATTCCAAACATTGGTCCTTGCCATGGTCAATAATAATGGGGTTAATCAACACGCGCTTAAAGCCTTCAAGCTCTGGATATTCATCCGACAATGGATCGGCATCTATTACGATGAGCCGAATATTTTTCCCTATTTGAGGAGCCGCCAGTCCAATTCCGTCCGATTCGTACATGGTATCCCACATATTTTCTATCAGCTTTTCCAGTCCTTCGTAATTCTCCTCTATTTCGTCCGACATCTTTCGTAGCAAAGGATGCCCATAAACAACTACCGGTAATATCATATTCAAGTTTCTTTATAATCTAAAATTCTGTTCTAAATACGATTGCAAAATAATGGTGGCACTAATCTTATCTACTAAAGCTTTATTTTGCCTAGCCTTTTTCTTAAGGCCTCCATCAATCATAGTCTGAAACGCTATTTTTGAGGTATAACGCTCATCCACCCATTGAACAGGCATTTGGGGGAATTTGTTTTTTAAACGATTAAAAAAAGGTTGGATAAAACGCATGGATTCCGAATCGGCACCCGAAGCTTGGCGGGCATAACCCAACAAAATTAAATCTACCTGTTCAACGGCGAAGTATTTTTCCAAAAAATCTATCAAAGTATGAGAAGGTACGGTATCTAAACCGTTCGCTATTATTTGTAAGGGATCGGTAACTGCCAACCCTGCTCTTTTTTGTCCGTAATCAATAGCTATTATTCTACCCACCCTAATTATTTTAGAAGTACAAAAGTAATCGTTTTTATTGAAAGTAAAAAAGCCGATCGCATATCGAAATTCGAATACGTTCGGCTTTAAAATATCATTTAATTCTTTTTAAAATTTGAATATATCGGATTCTACATGGGCTTTTTGCATGATGTCCATCATTTTGGAGACAATATCAGGATGCTCGGTAGCTACATCGTTTTCCTCTCCTAAATCATTGTTCAAATCGTACAATTCTATGGGTGCATCAGGATTTTTAAAAATACCGTACTGCACCGTTTTCCACTGCCCCATTCGTACTGCTTTACGCCCACCCTTTTCAGGGTATTCCCAATATAAATACTCGTGTTCTTTTTGCTCACCCTGGCCTGTTAAGCTAGGCAATAAAGAAATACCATCAATATTATCAGGATTCTCTACACCTACTATTTCGGTAAAAGTGGGTAGCATATCCCAAAAAGCCGAAATATGATCAGATGTGGTTCCCGGTTTAATTATTCCTGGCCAACTGGCTACAAAAGGAACACGGATACCACCCTCATACAAATCGCGTTTATAACCTTTAAAAGGTCCATTACTGTTAAAATAATCAGGTTGCGCACCGCCCTCTACGTGGGGTCCGTTATCAGACGTAAATATGATCAAGGTATTATCAGCCAAGCCCAATTCTTTAATTTTAGCTACAATTTCGCCAACCTGTGTATCTAACAGATCAATCATAGCGGCAAATGCGGCATGTGATTCGGGTTGCGAGCCGTAATCTCCTTTTCTGAATCCACTCCCACTATCTACCCCCTTAAAATCATGCTCAGGATCGAACTTACCACGATATTTGACCATATACTCCTCAGGTGCAAACAGCTCAGCATGAGGTATGATGGAGGGCACGTACAAAAAGAAGGGCTTATCCTTGTTGTCGTCAATAAACTTTAGCGTTTTTTCGTGTATAATGTCAGGACCATAAACACCCCTTTTACCTTCGACATTGGCTTCAAGAAAAAGGCTGTCCTGGTTGGAACGCAGAAAGTCGGGATAATAATGATGCCCCAGTCTCTGGCAGTTATATCCAAAAAACACATCAAAACCCTGGTTGTTGGCGTCACCCTCAGATCCCGGATATCCCAATCCCCATTTTCCGAAAGCTCCTGTTGTATAACCCGCTTCTTTCAAGAGTTCTGCTACTGTTATCACTTCCCCCTTTAACGGCTCCTGTCCTTCGGGCTTATGCTCCCGGTTACCACGTATATAGGTATGTCCGGTGTGCTGTCCGGTCATTAAGGTAGAGCGTGAGGGAGCACATACAGTGCTGCCGGAATAATGCTGTGTAAAACGGATGCCGCCTTCGGCCAGCTTGTCGATATTGGGCGTTGAAAATTTGGTTTGCCCGTAAACACTTAAATCACCATAACCCAAATCATCAGCTAGAATATAAATAATATTGGGCTTTTTAGCCGTCTCTTTTTTTTCCTGCAACCCTTGGCAAGATACAAGCCCCATTGCGTAAAGGAGGGTAAGTAAAAAAAATCTAATCATTTGATCGTTGTTTTTAATTTGGTTTATCACTAAAAGATTAATCCAGATGTAGAACAAGCAAAAGTAAACAATTTTATTGCGCTATCCATCCCAGGGCAACCGCATTTAAACATTGAACCCCATTCGGGGTTCTCATGCACGTAATATAAATACCCCGAATTTCATTCGGGGCTCTTCAAATTCAACCATATTCGTGGGTTTTATGAATCCTGACAGGATTCAATGTGAATAGCCCTGTACGTAGTGCAGGGTATAAAACGTGAATAGAAACAACCACAACGTGGTTGAATAATAAATGCCGTTGCCCTGCTATCCATCCCAATATAGTATTGCTGTCAAAAAAGATTGTATATTATCAAAATTACAAATGCATTATTCGCATAGAAGATTTTGAAATACTGCAAGGAAACATTCCAACAAAGCAACTGCAACTGGCTTTGGCATGGGTGGAAATACATAAAGATGAACTGATTTCCAATTGGGAATTATGTCAAAATGGTGAAAAAGCATTTCAATTGATTAAAAATTCTCCAAATGCATTCCCTGTATCGCAGCATCACGGTCAACAGGTAAGTTAAATCACAAATTTGCTGACAAATTTCACCGCCTCGTTACCTTATCATGATGATTTTGTCATATTTTCTGCCCATCTGTCACCACTGTTCGGCTGGCACATGGTTTGACTACAAGCAGCTCTAAATATGTTTCATCATAAAAACTAACAATACTATGTCAAAAGGTAATATTGGGGTATCATCAGAAAATATATTCCCCATCATTAAAAAATTCCTGTATTCGGATCATGAAATTTTCTTGAGGGAGCTTGTTTCAAACGCTGTGGATGCATCGCAAAAGCTAAAAACTTTGTCGAGCGTAGGTGAGTTTAAAGGCGAAATAGGCGAATTAAAAGTTAAAATTTCCATCGATTCTAAAGCTAAGACCTTAACCATTTCTGACAGAGGTGTAGGTATGACTTCGGAAGAAATAGAGAAGTACATCAACCAAATCGCTTTTTCGGGTGCCGAGGAGTTTCTGGATAAATACAAAACGGATGCTCATGCTATCATCGGGCATTTTGGTTTAGGTTTCTACTCCTCGTTTATGGTGGCCAAGCAAGTCGAAATTCATACTTTATCGTACAAAGAAGGTGCACAAGCAGTTAAATGGTCGTGCGATGGAAGTCCTGAATATACTCTTAAGGAAATTAAAAAAGAAGATAGAGGAACAGATATCGTTTTACATATCGACGACGACAACAAACAGTTCCTCGAAAAAGCCGAGATAAGCCGTCTGCTAAATAAATACTGTCGCTTTTTGCCCATTGAAGTTACTTTTGGAAAGAAAACAGAATGGAAAGATGGCAAAGAAGCAGAGCTTGATGAAGACAACGTGGTGAACGATACCAACCCGCTCTGGACACGCAAACCAGCAGATTTAAAATCAGAAGATTACAGCAAGTTTTACAGGGATCTATATCCCATGAGCGAAGATCCTATTTTTAACATCCACCTTAATGTCGATTATCCTTTTAATCTGACCGGAGTTCTGTATTTCCCAAAGATCAAGAACAACGTGGAGGTGCAGAAAAATAAGATACAGCTTTATAGCAATCAGGTATTTATAACCGATTCTGTAGAAAATATTGTACCTGAATTCCTAACCCTACTGCATGGTGTTTTGGATTCGCCTGATATTCCGCTTAACGTATCTCGCTCTTATCTTCAGTCGGATGGTAATGTAAAAAAGATTTCAAATCACATCACAAAAAAAGTAGCCGATCGTTTGTCGGAGATATTTAAAGAAGACCGTAAAGCCTTTGAGGACAAGTGGGATTCATTAAAATTATTCATTGAGTACGGTATGCTCACCGAGGAAAAATTTTATGACAAGGCACAAAAATTTGTCCTACTAAAAAATACCGACGGCAAATACTTTACACTGGATGAGTACAAAGAAATCATCAAAGAAAACCAAACCGACAAGGATCAGCAGTTGGTTTATTTATACACCACCAATGCATTAGAGCAGCATAGCTTTATTGAAGGAGCTAAAGACAAAGGCTATGATGTGTTGTTGATGGACGGTCAGTTGGATACACATTTCATTAATCATTTGGAGCAGAAACTTGAAAAAGTGCGTTTTGTAAGGGTGGATGCCGATGTTGCTGAAAAGCTGATTGCTAAGGAAAACACCATCGAGTCGAACCTTAGTGCCGGTGATAAAGATGATTTAACCAAGATATTCTCGGCACAAGTACCCAACGGTAATAAAATGAACTTTATTGTTGCGTTTGAGGCCATGGGCGCCAACGCCAATCCGGCTATGATTACCCAACAGGAGTTTATGCGACGCATGAAGGAAATGAGTGCCATGCAAGGTGGCGGCATGAATTTTTATGGCGAAATGCCCGATAGCTACCAACTGGTGGTAAACGAAAACCATCCTTTGGTAGAGCGTATATTGGCTGATAAAAAAGAAAATGTAGGCGAACAAGTTGACTCCTTAAGAAGTAAAATAGAGAGCCTAAATAAAAAGCGAGTAGAAATTGAAAAGGCCAAAGAAGGGAAAAAGGATGAGGAAATTCCGCAGGCCCAAAAAGACGAGCTAAGCGACTTAGACAAGAAGATAAACGATTTGAATGCCAAAAAAGATAAGGCTTTAAGCTCGTTTAGCACCAGTAACAAAATGGTATCGCAACTCATTGACCTTGCTTTACTCTCGAACAATATGCTAAAAGGTGAGGCTTTAACAAAATTTGTTAAGCGAAGCATCGAGTTGATTTAAGCATTAAGAATACTGTATTTAAAAGCCGTTTGATTTTCCTTCAAACGGCTTTTTTAATGGGTGACATACTTAGTAATATTAGAGCCTTCGGAAATACAGGCATTTTTAGCCCTTTGTTGATAACTCTTGCATCTAAAGTGAAACAAATCATATCAAAATAGTGTACATATCATCCAGGTTAAGGGAAGTCTAATGTCTCTTATCTAAGAGTCTATCCATGTTTCTGAAAGAAAAAATTAAAATATGGTTTGCCCAATCACTCAAATCATTTAGGTATCATTTGATATTCTGGAACATAAGCTTGTTTTTCTATTTGTTTTTAACAGGTGATAAATCCCTATTTGTCAATTACCACGACCTACTGCCCAAGGACACACTTGCAACCAATGCTCTGTTTATAAGCTTGGTAATAAGCCTTGTATTTACAATTTTAGATATATTTTTTTTCGGAGCGTATGATGCGGCTGTCGCCAATACGCAATATGATTTTTTTGCGGTCGCTACTATATTTTGGACTAGGATTTTCCCTTCTGTTTATGGCCTCCAATAAAAACTTGGATTTACGAACCATCGTTGATTATCCAACCTTTTTAAAATACCTTCCGGAAACCGAGCTAAGGCACATTCGATTTTTTGTGTATTTTTATTTGGCTTGCATAGCCAATGGTACGTTTAGAGAGATGTACAAAAAAATTGGTGTGGGTAACTTTTTCAATTGGTTTTTTGGCCGCTTGAATAAACCTTCCGAAGAGAAAAAAATATTCATGTTCATCGACATGAAATCGTCCACAACAAAGGCCGAGGTGTTAGGACACAAAAGATTTAGCCATTTGGTACAAGATGTTTTTAACGATATGTCGGTGTTGTACAATTACCATGGCGAAATTTACCAATATCTGGGCGATGGTGCTATTGTTACCTGGGATCAACGAAAAGGTGTAAAAGATAATAATTGCATCAAAGGTTTTTATGCATTTTTACGGGTGATAGAACGACGATCTCGCTATTATCGCCGTAAATACGACGAAGTGCCTCAATTTAAGGCTGGGCTGCATATTGGTCAGGTTATGGTGTTACAGGTGGGGAGCATACGGCGGGATATTTCATACAACGGGGATACCATAAATACAGCGGCACGTATTGAGTCGGCATGTAACGAGTACAAACAGAATTTACTGATTTCGGGCGTTCTTTACGAAGCCCTCGGCGATAAAAAAGCACTAAACATTAAAGAGGTTGGAACCATTAAATTAAGAGGTAAAAAACGGGCCGTTTTGCTGTATGGGGTAAAGTTAAAAACCAAAGCTAGAAAAAGAAAGAAAAAATAGATTGTTAATGATGATAAATTAAATACGATGAGCCAAGGAAATGATAGAAAAAACATACAAATTGGAGCCGAAGTTGAAGTGGTGCAAAAGCATCATCAGCGCACAGGCGAGCTGACCCAAGGAACGGTAAAAAGAATACTGACCAACTCGACAAACCATCCTCATGGCATTAAAGTTCAGCTCGAATCGGGAATTGTGGGGCGGGTGAAGAAGATTGGCGGATAGTAATTGGTGGATGGCGGATAGCAATTGGCGGATGGCTGGTAGCTGGTGGCAATTGGCTGGTATTCGGTATTGCCTTACTGGGTGACTTTATAAATGCTGCCCATGTCACCCTGCGAGTAATTTGGGATAGGGTGGTTGTAAGCCCTTTCGATTTAAAGAATACCTAGAGTGTTTTATTTTAAAATGTAGTGAACCATACTTTTAATACAAGATATTCGTTTTACATTTGCAAACAATTTATATTTTTACGCAAAACAAAAATACCACATATTCATGAATCCATTATTAATGATACAAAGTGCAGCGGAAGAAACGCAAGCATTAGCGGAAGCAGCACAAAATGAAATGAATTATTTTGAGATGGCCAAAGCGGGCGGATTGATTATGATACCGCTTATATTACTTTCATTTGTAGCGGTTTACATTTTTATTGAGCGCTATTTCGCCATCAAAAAAGCATCTTCGGAAGATTTAAGCTTTATGAACAAAATTAAAGAATATATCCACGAAGGAAAAATAGATTCAGCGTACTCGCTATGCCAACATGTTGATAACCCAGTGAGCCGGATGATTGAAAAGGGGATTAGTCGTATTGGCCGTCCTTTGCAAGATGTAAACACAGCCATCGAAAACGTAGGTAATTTGGAGATAAGTCGCCTCGAGAAAGGACTACCAACCTTGGCTACCGTAGCTGGTGGTGCGCCCATGATTGGTTTCTTAGGAACGGTTATTGGTATGATAAAAGCTTTTTACGATATGGCCAATGCGGGCAACAACATCAATGTTACTGTGCTGTCCTCAGGTATATACACCGCCATGGTAACAACCGTGGCAGGACTAGTCGTAGGTATCATTGCCTATTTTGCCTATAACTTTTTGGTGGCCAGGGTCGAGAGAGTGGTTTTTAAACTGGAAGGTCGCACCATGGAATTTATGGATTTATTAAACGAACCCGCAGCGTAGTAATTGGCTATTAGCTAATAGCTATTGGCTATTAGCCATATATTATTGGCCTTTAGCAACTTTAACTACCATTTTGCCAACAAACGGACAAGAAGCGAAAAACCAACAACATGGCTTTAAGAAGAACTACAAAGATAAGTGCCAGTTTTAGCATGTCGAGTATGACAGACATTGTATTTCTGTTGCTTATTTTTTTCATGATAACATCTACCATGGTGCATCCCAATGCTATTAAACTACTGATACCCAGGCAAGCCACAAAAAAGGTGGTTATCGATAAGTTTATCAGTGCAAGCGTTTCGGCATCAGGAAGTATTACCGTTGACAATAGAAGAGTAAGCGACGCAGATTTAGAAAGCAAGCTGCTACAAACCTATAATTCGAGCGATAAAACATTTATAAAGTTAACCACCGATAAAAATGCACCCACCGGAGCAGTAGCCAAGGTGTTGGATATTGCCGAAACACATCAAATAAAAGTGGTGCTGGATATTAAGTAGCGTGGAGCATGGAGCGTGGGGCAAGGAGCAAGGAGCAAGGAGCGTGGAGCATGGAGCGGACAGCATAAAGTGGAGAGTGCGCAAAGGAAAGCGGATAGTGAAGCGCAGGTTAACTGTTCACTGATAACTGATTTCCCGTCAAAGAATAAATTAAATTAAAATGACGGGATGTCGCTTTGCTCCAACTGATAATTGATTACTGGAATTATTTAAAAAAAATGGGATTAAAAACAAGAAGCAAGGTTGAAGCAGGGTTTAGCATGTCGAGCATGACTGACATTGTTTTTTTGCTACTGATATTTTTCATGATCACCTCTACCATGGTTACGCCACCGGCAAGTAAAGATTTGGTTTTGCCCAAAAGCGATCATCAGGTATCAGCTAAGCCCAACACCACCATATCGGTAACCAAAGATTTAAAATACTTCGTAGAGGGCGAAGAGATATCCTTTTGGCAAATAGAACAGCGTTTGAAAGAGATTATATCGGCCGAACCCGAAACATACGTTGCACTGCATGTAGACGAATCGGTTCCTTTTTCGGTGGTAGGAAAAATTAGAGACATAGCCGTACGCAACAAATACAAGCTAATATTGGCTACTCAATCCCGTTAAGTTAAAGTAGTCATCACAACATGTTGGGTCTTTGTAAAAGAGATTGGCACTTTTGCTTAAAATGTTGATTTTGATTTAAATTTTAAAACACATGGAGCAATATAACAGACGAGGTGTAATTGGATCAGTAATTTTTCATGTGCTGGTGCTCTTACTTTTAATATTCTTTGGTTTAAAAACCCTTCCACAAGAAGAGGAAGGTGTATTGGTGAATCTGGGCAACGTACAAACGGGTATGGGCGAAATAGAGCCTCCAAAAGCTACTGCCCAACCCACACCCTCAGAACCCAAGGTTACGCCCCCACCGCCGACTGTAAAGTCCGAACCTGCTCCTAAAGCGGTAGAGACCGTCAAAACACAGGATTTTGATGAAGCTCCAGAGATTAAAAGCGCCCAACAAAAGAAAAAAGAAAAAGAAGATAAGCTTAAAAAGCAGCTTGAAGAAGAAGCACGACAAGAAAAATTAGCAGAAGAAAGAAAGATAAAAGAAGAGGCCGACCGCAAAGCAAAGGCCGAAGCCGAAGTTAAAAGACAGGCCGAACTGGAGCGTCAACAAAAGATTGAGGCGGAAAGGAAAAAACGCGAAGAACAGCAGAGGATAGCCGATGAAGCACGTAATAAAGTAGGCAGTGCCTTTGGTAAGTCAAACAGCAACAGCTCTTCCGAAGGCGATGCCGGTGGTTCAGGTAACCAAGGGTATGTAACCGGCGACCCCAACAGTAAAAACCGCACTGGCAGCGGATTGGGTAAATCAGGTTCCGGATTTTCACTTACAGGCCGATCATTAAACGGCTCAATTCCAGATCCCATTTATAGCATTCAGGAAGATGGTATTATTGTGGTCCAGGTAACGGTGGATAAATATGGGAAAGTAGTAGCTGCCGAATATCAGTTAAAAGGTTCTACCTCGCAAAACTCTACCTTAATAAAAGCATCCATCGATGCCGCAAAAAAAACTAGATTTAATTCTGATCCCAATGCCTCCGCATTCCAAAAAGGAACCATCACCTATCAATTTGAGTTGAATTGATTTGATTAGACTTTTAGAGAAGAGATTTTGAGATATGGAGTAACGCGACATCCCGCTCCCAATATTTAAATATACGGGAACTTTTAACTCTGAACTCTGAAACTCTAACCCCTACCTTGTATTCTTTTTGATTTTAAAAGTAAGCAAGGGCGCTTTATCTAAATAGATATTTAAAAAATCATTTCTATTATCGCCTAAAGGAATTTCGAGAATAATTTCACCTTCGAGAAGTTGGGATTCAAGTGGTTTTACTTTATTGTCTCCTTCCAAAGCGTAGGTAAAGGTGTTTATTTTGCTTTTGGGATTCACTTCATCTTTTGGTACAAAAACAAGCTTCAATGAGTCACCCGGCTCAAAATTAACTACTCCTTCCAAGCCATTTCGCAAGTATATATCAGCTTTCACATACGAAGGGTAAAAAAGAGGCAAAGAGCCAAAATCTTCATCTGTCATATTGCAGAAAAGCCATTCATTCTGATCGGGGTAATGATTTAGAGCAAAGAATTCCGGGTTGGCCAAATAAAAGGTCTCGTTGTAATCGGGGGTAAAAGTGTGGTTTTTTTCATTCAGCAATCCCGCTCCCATGGCAGCATCTACCAAATACCAATTTTCGCCCATCTTTACGGCATTCCAAAAATAATCTGTTCGTCCGGGTTTCCTTCCTATATCTTTAGTCTTTAATTTTACACTGCCCGATACTATTTCGCATTCAACACCGCAATTATTGCACAAGCGTTTAAACATTATCGAAAAACCTCTCGACACAGCTTTGCGTTCTTTAAACCCCTCATCGGCAATTCGCATATTTACTTCATGTATCTTCTGTTGTTTTTCTTCCTGCGTTTTATACCTGAAATTATAAATGGGCTTTTTTTTCTTAGAAAAGTGACTCTTCGTATCGTAAACGATATTTTTAGCTATCCAATAATAAGCTGCCCCAATTCTATCAGAATCGC
>JAGXIP010000018.1 GCA_024635585.1 Saccharicrinis sp.
TAATACGGTTAAAATTACGATAGTGGTAGTTAAGTTATCGAGCACTGCCGACATAAAAAAAGTAAGGAAACTGATAATCCATAATAATTTTACGGCGTTTGAACCGTTAATTTTACTAGTGATAATCTTAAATCCCTGGTATTTATCCACCAGCTCTACAATAGTCATTGCACCAATCAAGAAGAACAATATGGAAGATATCTCAGCAAGGTGATGAAATAACTGGTGGTGTGTAATAAATTCCGTTTTATCAGCTAGGCCGTGTGCTGCATTCGAAAAATGGTTCCAAGCCGAACTATAGCCTAAATCCAATATGCTATCAGCTCCCAGCGCATAAATAGCCCAGGTCAATGAGCCTATTAAAAGCGCTGTTGCTGCCTTGTTAATATGGTTGATATGCTCAAATACGATGAATCCGTAACCGAGCACAAATACTGCGAGCATTAGTAAAAACATACAATCAGATATATAAAAATGTAAGAATTTATCTGCTTTAGTCAAATGGCTAAACAGATGGATATTGGGATGATGCGAAACGGTACATTATGAATCTTAGGCACTTTGCTGAGAACACGAATTAAAGACTTTACGTGTTTTTGCAGGGAGTACCATTTTTTGAGCACACTAATTACCAGCCTTATTTTGCAGGTATTATATGGTCAACTATGCGTGTGGAGGAGATTTATCTGTTTGAAATGGGATATTGTCATTAATTACAATATGACAATCAATCCATAAGATATTCATTAAAAAAGGAAATCTTTTGGCATTCTTTAGGTAAGATACGGGTACGGAAGCTTCTGCAACAAGTTCTTCTTCGGCCAGTTCCAATACATTATATGCATTAAAACATACCAGGCACCTGCTGCTATAATGTTTTGCTGCTGAGTTATTTGTTGTAATTTCACTTGACATCGATTGTTCAATACTGAACAAACAAAGAAGAGCAATAAGAATATGAAGTTGGAATAATTTACCCATGATTTTTTTGAATGCGACAAATGTAGTGCTTAGCTTATCTTGCATTTGTTAAAATCGTCTTAATAAACTATAAATAGTGTTTGGTTGGCAATTGGCAAGCTCCTTAAAAAAGTTCAACGAATAGGTTTATCATATTATGTACTTTTAAAACAAATTCGGGACAAGCTCCTACAATTTTGTACAAGCTTGTCCCGATTATATATGAATAGCATTACAATACTACTAAATTAATTCCTGCTAACTGCTAACCGTTAACTGATCATTGTTGACTGCTAGCTGCTCACTGAACACCAATTCCCCTTCCAGCGAAAACTTAGCTGCGGCTGTAATTTTTAGTTGAATAATTTGACCTATCAAGGATTCATTGTCCGATTTAAAGCGAATAACCAGTTTGCCTCCTGTATGTCCCGATAGGTAGCCCTCTTTTCTGTCGTGCTCACGCACCAGTACTTTAATTGTTTTACCAATCATGGCTTTATTATATTCCAGCGTATGTTTAGCCAGCTCATCGCTTAAAATTGCAAAACGCTTTTTCTTTTCTTCCAGGCTCACGGTATCTTCCCAACGGTACGAAGCCGCTCCTGGGCGGGGCGAATACATGGCAATATATGCCATATTGTATTTAAACTCGTCCATTACCTTGCGGGTATTCTCCAGCTGTTCATCCGTTTCGTCTGTAAAACCAACGATGATGTCGGTAAACACAGTGGCTTGTGGCAGTATCTCATGCAAGGCCTGCATCGTTTCACGATATTTGCTCAACGAGTGGTTGCGGTTCATTTTTATCAGGACCTTTTCGTCGCCACTTTGTAAGGGAAAGTGAATCTGCTTACCCAAACATTCGTATTTGGCTATGGTATGGAAAATATCGGTAGTCATATCTCTTGGATGGGGCGAGGTAAAATATACCCAAAACTCATTGTCTATTTCATCGCCCAGTTGACCCACTTTTTCAAGCAGTTGTACAAAGCTTATTTCATGACCATTTTTATCCAGACCATATGAGTTCACATTTTGCCCCAGTAGGGTAATGGTTTTATATCCTTTTTGGGCCAGTTCTTTTACCTCCTGCAATATTTCGTCCGATGGTCGCGAAATCTCCCTGCCGCGGGTATAGGGCACAGCGCAAAAAGTGCAAAACTTGTTACAGCCGTTTTGTATGGGTACAAAGGCCTCAAAGCTACTGTCGTACTTGGGTTTAACCTTCCAAAATAATTTTATTTCGTCCACAGCCGACTGTGGTTCGGCGGTTAGCGACAAAGGGTTGGAAATACCGTACTCGCCCAACATACGAGGTAGTTGTGGCAGTTCGGGCATCGTAAAAACAATGTCAAACAACTTTAAAAATCGCTCTTTATCGGTGGGTAACATACAGCCCGAAATAAAAGTGATCAGGTTTTTTTTATTCTTCCACTTATTCCAAACCGATATTTTATTGTATACCTTATCAATAGCCTTCTGGCGAACCGAACATGCAAGTATTCCAATAATATTTGCTTCCTCCTCTGTCTCTACCTTTACGCAACCTGCCGCATCAAGTACCGATGCTACACGTTCCGAATCACTCATGTTCATTTGACACCCCAGTGTCATTAAATAGTACTTCACAAATTATTAGATTATTAGATTATTAGATTATTAGACTAATAGATTAGGAGATTAATAAGTTTAATATCACCACATCGCCATATCTTCACATCACCACATCGCCATATCTTCACATCATCACGTCGCCATATCTTCACATCACCATATCTTCACATCAGAACATCAGCACATCAGCACATCATCTTAAAAATAAACCTCAGCATGTATGCGCTCATTGGGTATTCCTTTGTTTTCCAGAATATCGTAAGCATCATGTATCATGTTGCAATTTCCGCACAAATATACTTCAGAATCTGTATCAATTTGTAATTCTTGCAAATAATTTGTCAACCTACCAATATAATCACCACTTGTATCCCGCGAGGAACATAGGGTATAGCGTAATTTATCGTATTCATCTCTTTCGTAACCCTCAATATGCGAACGCACCCCGTGAACGATTTTATAATCCAATTCAGGATGTGATTTTACCATGCTGTGAAAAGGAGATATGCCTGTACCGGTTGCAATAAACAGGAATTTCTTATTTAACTTTTCGCCGCCGTTCAGCCCAAAATAACCAACAGGTTCTTCTACCACAACCGAATCGCCCACCTTAAGTTTTTTAAGCACGGGAGTTATCAATCCGTTTTGCACTTCCTTAACTAAAATCTCGATATACGGATCGCTTACGGCACTATAAATTGAATATTCGCGGGTGTGTATTCCGTTAGGCGGGCCAACGCAAACGTGTTGACCGGCAGTAAATTCCAATCCGTTTTTCTCGAATCGAATAATAAATGTGGAATCGGTTAAATTTCTTATTTCCAAAATCTCATGCAAATTCATGCGTTTTCTGATAATATTCATTATATATTGTTCTTTTATTTTCTATTTTTATGGGATTGCTATTACAACCTTAAACAATATGATTTGTTCAACCCGTTTGAGGTACATGCAACCGCAATAAAAAAAATACATATGAGCGTAAAGAACTTTAGGAGTAAAGAGATTAGTTGGCTTTCGTTTAACGAAAGAGTGTTACAGGAAGCAATGCGTGATAATGTACCCTTGATTGAAAGGATAAAATTTTTGGGCATCTATTCCAATAATATGGACGAGTTTTTCCGTGTCAGGGTAGCAGTGCTTAAACGTATAGTGCAGTTAGATAAAAACACCGTTTTCGAAGGAGGATCACCTCAGGAAATATTAAAAGGGGTTCATGAGTTGGTGCGCAAACAAGGACTTATGTTTGAGCAGGCTTACCGCAAGGTTATTAAGGATTTGGCCCAAGAAAATATTTTTATCATCAACGAAAAAGACCTGAGCGAGGAGCAGGGGGAGTTTGTTCAGCGTTATTTCCATAAACGGGTGCGCGGTAAACTGATGCCAATCATTATTAACAATAGCCGTCCCTTGCCCGATTTGGCCGACGACGGTATTTATTTGGCCGTATATTTAAAACGCAATGGCAACCGCAGAATACAATATGCCTTGATTGAAATTCCACCGTCGTTGGATCGCTTTGTTCTGTTGCCATCAAAAGATGGTAAAAAATATGTTATGCTGTTGGATGATGTAGTACGCTACGAGTTGGGCAACATATTTTATATGTTTAAGTTTGACGAAATAGGGGCCTATACCTTTAAGCTCACCCGCGATGCGCAGCTGGATATAAACGAAGATATTTCGGAGAGTTACGTTAAAAAGGTGTCGAAAGGTTTAGAGTTGCGAAAGGAAGCCGACCCCGTGCGCTTTGTTTACGATGAGTTAATGCCCGAGGCCTTGTTGAATCTCTTGTTAAAGAAACTTCATTATTCCTCAAACAGTTCCATTATTAAGGGTGGTAGGTATCATAACTTTAAAGATTTTATCGACTTCCCGAAAATAGGGAGTAGCAACATGAGCTATCCTTCGTTGTCGCCCATTATACATCGCGATATTGAGCCCCAATCGTCTTTTTTTAAGATAATCAGCAAAAAGGATATTCTTTTTCATTTTCCTTATCACTCCTTTCATTACTTCATCGATTATCTCCGCGAAGCCTCCATCGACCCCATGGTGCGCGAAATTAAGCTTACCATTTACCGGGTTGGAAAAAATGCCCCGGTGATAAAAGCCCTGATAAATGCAGCGCGTAACGGCAAAAAAGTAACGGCAGTGGTCGAGCTTCAGGCTCGTTTCGATGAGAAAGCCAATATTAAATGGGCTAATCGCTTACGAAGTTCGGGAGTTAAAGTTGTTTTTGGTGTGCCTGGACTTAAAGTGCATGCCAAGCTATGCCTTGTGGTGCGAAAGGAACGAAACCAAATGCAAAATTACGTGTGTGTAGGCACGGGTAATTTTAATGAAGACTCCGCAGTTGTGTTTGCCGATAGTTTGCTTTTTACCAAGCATGTAGGCATCGCAAAGGAGGTGGTTGCTATTTTCGATTTCTTTAACAGACATTACAATATCCCTACGTTCGAGCATTTACTGGTTGCACCGTTTATCATACGCGAGAGTATTGAGGGATATGTTGACCGTGAAATAGAGAATGCCAAAGCTGGCAAAGAAGCGTACATCTACTTTAAAGTGAATAACTTGGTTGATTTTAACCTAATTTTTAAATTATATGATGCCCAAAGGGTAGGGGTTAAGGTGAGGCTCAACGTGAGAGGTATGTTTTCGGTGTTCCCTGAGTTTGACGAAGCTGAAAATGCAATCGAATCCATAGGTATTATCGACAGGTTTTTGGAACATTCGCGCATTTATGTTTTCTGTAACGGGGGCGATGAAAAAATGTATATCTCCTCTGCTGATTGTATGACCCGCAACCTCGATAGGCGCATAGAAGTAGCCTGCCCGATATATGATAAAACAATAAAGCACGAGTTAAAGGTGATGTTAGAAATGCAAATGAAAGACAATTGCTCGGCACGCCTTTTAAATAATGAGATGGATAACAAAATAAGAGAAATTGAAGGTGAAAAAGAGGAATTCCGGTCGCAATTGGAGTTTTATAAGTGGTTAAGCGAAGCTAGAGATTAAAAGCTCTGAAAGAGCGAACGATAAAAGCATAGTCCTTTAGGGCTATGTGGATGAATATTAGCCAATAAAGGGCTGAAAGTCCGACCTGTATTGTATTGTTTATTTTTCAGGTCAAGCTTTGTAGTATTATCCACTATTAATCATAAAAAACCATCAGAAGTAATTATGGAAAGTCCATAATCAGCTACTCTTTTTTTACTAAACAATAAGGACAACAACCAATACAAAAAAGATTAAAACACTATATCATGACTAAAATGAAAGCCCTTGTAAAAGCCAAACCTGAAAAAGGTATTTGGCTACAAGAAGTGGATATACCCGAAATTGGGGTAAACGATGTGTTGATTAAGGTATCAAAATCGGCCATTTGCGGTACTGATTTGCATATTTACCAGTGGGATGAGTGGGCTCAAAAAACCATTAAAACACCCATGACCATAGGTCACGAGTATGTGGGTCATATAGCTAAGATAGGCTCCGAAGTAAAACAGATTAAAGAAGGTGACCGGGTAACAGGCGAAGGACATATTGCTTGCGGGCATTGCCGAAACTGCCGACGCGGGCGTCAGCATATTTGTGAAAACACTGTGGGTATAGGCGTTAATATTGATGGTGCTTTTGCCGAATACGTAAAAGTGCCGGCCAACACTGTGATAAAGGTGCATCCCAATATTTCAGATGAAGTGGCTTCTATTATGGATCCCTTTGGAAATGCGACCCATACAACCCTCAGTTTCCCTATTATTGGCGAAGACGTAATTGTTACAGGCAGCGGCTTGATTGGAAGCATGTGTGTGGCTATTGCTAAATTTGCCGGTGCGCGTTACGTGGTAGCCACCGAAACCAATGAGTACCGTGCCAACCTTGCCCGTAAAATGGGAGCTACCAGAGTGGTAAATCCCTTAAAGGAGGATTTACACCATGTGGTAATCAACGAGCTAAAAATGAAAGGTTTTGATATTGGCTTGGAATGTTCCGGAAACCCAATAGCTTTTAACTCCATGGTAGATAACATGTACAATTCGGGCAAGATTTCGCTATTGGGCTTGCTTCCTTCAAATACCCAGGTAGATTGGAGCAAAATTATTTTTAAAGGACTTACCCTTAAAGGAATATACGGTAGAGAGATGTTCGAAACTTGGTATCAAATGGAACAGATGATTTTGTCGGGTATAGATTTAACACCTATTATTACCCACCGTTTTCCTATAGATGAATTCCAAAAAGGATTTGATATTATGGAATCGCACAACAGCGGAAAAATAATTTTGAAATGGGAGTAAGAGGCCAGGAGCAAGGGGCGAAGGGCAAGGGGCTTAAATCAAAGTTTTCCAGTATATTTTTTAATCAGTTAATTCCTAATCTTTTAACCAATTCATAATCATGATAGAACGTTCATTATTATGCATATAACAGGATATCATAAAATACTATGTCTGTTTGTTCTATTCTTTTTGTCAGGAGTTCAGCTCCACGCCCAAAGCACTATTAGTGGTAGAGTAAGTGCTGCTGAAAATGATGAGCCTATTTCCTTTGTCACTGTCTATGTCGATGGCACAAGTAATGGCACCATTACTGATGAAAATGGTGTTTTCGAACTGACAGGTGTACGTCCTCCTGCTAAGTTAGTGGTGAGTCATTTGAGCTATCTGCCTCAGGTAAAGGAAATTCTTACAAAATCAGATTTACAGGTTGACCTTACTTTGGAAAAGAGAGTCCTTAATATTGCGCAGGTACAGATAGATGCCGAAAATACCAGAGCTAAAAATATTGAACATTTCCGACTTGGTTTTTTAGGCAATGATAAATGGGGGCAAGAGGCAGTGATTTTAAATGATAGTGTGCTGTTTTTCAATATAGTAAAAAATAAAGGTGGTTCAGCTAAGCCAAACTTCTTCCAACAGCATAACTTCGTAAAATTTGAGGTTACAGCAAGCGAACCTTTGTTGATAGATTTGCCTCGCTTGGGTTATACCCTTCATGTTGATTTGGTGTATTACTATGAGGAACCTGAAAAAACTTCAGCCTTTAGTTATAATTATTACAAACCGTATGACCTCAAAAGCAAACTAAAAAACAATAGAATAGCCAAAAACAGAAACAAGGCTTATTACAATTCTATTCTTCATTTTTGTAGAGCCTTACACTCAGGTACTCTTGAACAGGAGGGCTATGGACTATACTATACGGAGGAGGAATTAGGTAATCTTTTTGTAAAAAAAGATTTTCATAAGATTAGCATTGATAGTAATCTTATTAGGATTTCAGATGACGAAATGGCGATAAAAGGACTTGGAGGCTCTGTTTTTATGATTTGTTATTTTTATAATTATAAAGGAGAGCCAGGCAAAGTGCGGCAAGCTTATGATAGTGGCCTCCATAGCACATCAACGATATACATTGGTAGTGATAGTTGCGTTTTTACTATTAATGGAATACTACCTGAGAGTTGTGTCACCTTTGGCGGAGCTATGGGTAGGAAACGAACTGGAGCCATGTTACCCAAGTATTATCAGCCATCTAAATAGTTATATGTTAAATAATAAGATGATGAACAATCAGCTCTTGATAAGGTTTCTTTTTCGTGCGAGGCATAGCCCTTTACCGTATTAATCATGTTAAGAATAAAATCGGCACGACGCTGATAAACGTTTTGGATCTGTCCCATTGCGTATCTACAGCTTCGCGTTTCTCAACTATTGTTTTGTATCCGCAACTGCTAAAAAAAAGAAATAGTTATAAGAGCACCTAAAAAACTCAGGGCACGACATTTACAGCACGTAAATAATCATACCCTGAGAAAGAACTTGCCATCAACTAATGGCTACCAACTATTAGCTATTTTTATTTTTGTAATCCCTTTGATGTCCTGTCTTCCAATGGAGGGGCAGGGGTAATCAGATGTTTGTTTTCTTTCACATCTTTCATCACTTCCTCCACCACTTTTTCCATTTGCGGGTCGCGACCTTGCATCAGGATGTTGGGATCGTCCCATACTTTAAAGTCGGGACGTACGCCTTCACCTTCCCAAAACCAATGACCGGAGTTGTCGTAGAGCCTTGCTCCGGGTACCGTTATAGCGCCACCATCTATTAGTCTGTGTCCGGTTGCTGGGCCAACCAATATACCAAGGGTTCGCTCGCCCACGATAGGGCCTGCCTCTAATACTTTAAATGCCCAAGGTAGTCCGTCGCCACCGGAGCCTGCCCAGCCGTTGATGAGCATCCCCATGGGGCCTGTATTGGTTTTAACGGGGCTGCGATGATCCTTGCCGTGACGCCAATGGAGATGGCAGTTTACCGGGCGCTGTAACAGTTCCAGAAAACGGTCGGCTAATTGTCCACCACCATTAAAGCGCTCGTCTATAATAAATCCTTTTTTGTCTAACTGGCCGTAGTACATGCGCACCAGTTCCATCTGTCCCTGGCTTGAGGTGTTTGACATATAAACATATCCCAATTGACCGTCGGAAAGTTTATCTACCATCTTACGGTTGTTTTCAATCCATTCTAAATAACGCAGGTTGTGCTCTTCACTGGCGCTAAGGCATTTTGCAATTACATCCTTGGCATCTGCCACATTGCCCGAAGAAGAAATTTTGAGTAAAACTGTTTTTCCGGCCAGCCCTTCAAAAGCAGCAGCAGGATCCATATTTGTATTTAAATTTATCCCATTAACGGAATGGATATAGTTGCCCATTTTTGCATTAACGCCAGGTTTATCAAAGGGCGAACGAATTTCAGTGTCCCATGCTGCCGGCTCTATAATGCGTTTTATTTTGTACACATTACCATCCTGCTCCCAGTCGATACCCAAAAAGCCACCTCCCAAATAATCCACCTTTTCCATATCGCCACCGCTTGAATAAGTGTGGCCGGCGCTGAGCTCGGATACCAGGCTGGCTTGTAGATTATTGATGTCGGAACGGGTGCGGGCATCTTCAACTAGTTTGCCATAGCGAATGCGCAGCTCATCCCAATCAACACCTTGCATATTGGGGTCGTAAAAGAAATCGCGATGGCGACGCCAAGTATCTGTAAAAATCTGTTTCCATTCATCCTTAGGTACCCAGTTCATGGTCATGTCAGAAGTGGGGATAGGTTCTTCCATTTTTTGTGATGGTTCGGGTTTTATGATTCCATATTTATTTTTTACCTCTACCAATAAAGCTTTACCATCCGCAGTGAGGCTAACCTCACTTACATTATCGATGATTTTTTTCTCTTCGCGTTCTTTTAAATCGAAAAGGTACAAGGTGTTTTCTTTTTCGGCGGAACCAGTATTGGGTCTGCGTAAATACACCATTTTATCGTCAAAGGCTACAATACCCGCAATATTGCCAGCTGTGGGAGGTAATATCTCCAGGCGAGACTCGGTGTTGGCAAAATCTATTTCTACCTTAATGTCCTTAACCTTTTTATCTGCGCTATCGCCGTCTTTATCTTTCTTGTCTTTTTTATCTTTCTTGTCGCCGTTCTCCTTGCTTTTATCATCGCCATCTTTATCCGACTTAATTGTTACCGAATCGTTTTTAGCAGCCAATAGGGAAGGAGTATCCTTTTTTAAGGCGATGGAAGCAATCTGCGTTGAGTTGGGGTAAATCCACGTGCCATCGCCCAAGGAGGAATAGGCAGCGTCCATATTTCGATTGGTCAGGTAAAACAAGTATTTTCCATCGGTACCGAATACGGGATTTGAATCGTCGTAGAAGCCGCTGGTAATCTGATGCTGTTGCTTGTTGTCGATATTGAAAACCATGATGGCTCCATTGGCATTTTCTTGTCCCAGGCTATAAGTAAGCCACTTTGAATCGGGCGACCACGATAAAGGGAGTCCGAACCTTGCACCATGCCCAATGTTCCACTCGCTTTTAGCTGCCACGGTTGTTTTACCGGTGGACACTTCAATAACCGCTATGGTATTGGTTTCGTCCACAAAGGCTATTTTTTTGTTGTCGGGCGACCAATAAAGGGTATATCCAAAACCTTTTTCTCTATTGGTCAGTTTCCTGGGTTCGCTTTGATTTTGGTGGTCTTGCAACCATATCTCATATTCTCCGGAGCGGTCGCTCCAATAAGCAATGGTTTTGCCATCAGGCGACCAAGCCGGACTCTGGTCAAACGCGCCGCTGGATTGGGTTATGTTTAGCGTAAATCCTTCCTTAACGGGAACATTAAAAATTTCGCCCCGTGCTTCAAAGGCAATGCGCTTGCCACCAGGTGATGCTGATGCATTGCGGATTTCTTTTTCCACGTTTTTTTGTCGAGGTATTTCAACAGAGAGGTCACTCACCACATTTATATCAATTTCTGTAGAAACTTTCGACGAGGTATTCATTACAAACAAGTCACCTCCTTTTTCATAAATAAGTTCATCCTTGTTACCGGATAAAAAGGAGATGTCGAAATCGTCAAAATCTGTTATCTGTGTTTTGGCTTCAGTTATGGTGTTATATTCCCAAATATTTAAACGCATGTTAGATCCACGATCCGATAAAAAGAAAACTTTGTCGCCTACCCATGCTGGTTTGCCATCATTGGCTTCGTTGGTAGTTACACGTTGGGTTTTACCTGTGTTAAAATCGTAAATGATAATGTCGGAGGTTAATCCGCCCCGGTATCTTTTAAATGGATAGTTTTCCGTTATTTTGGTGATATAGGCTAGCTTGTTGCCTTCGGGCGAAAAGGAAGCCAACTCGCCATACGGGATATTTAGCTCTTTTGGCAATCCTCCTTTTTTATCTACCAAAAAGAATTTGTTCAAGCGACCGATTCCACTTTGGCGACCAGAAGCGAAAAGCAAGCGTTGCCCGTTGGGATGCCAGTCTATTAGCCTGTCCGAAAAAGTGTTGTAGGTAACGCGTACGGGAACGCCGCCGGTAACGGGTATTACATATACATCGGCATTGCCGTTATAACTGGCGGTGTAGGCAATCTCTTTGCCATCGGGCGAAAATTTAGGCCATGATTCTTCGCCGGGGGAGTGGGTTATCTGCATGGCTGTACCGCCTTCTTTGGCAACCAACCAGATATCACCGCCATACACAAAGGTTATTTGCGTATCCGAAACATCCATGTAGCGCATTAGCTTAGCGCTAATTTGACTTGATGCACCCAAGGAAATGGTGAGCACACAGCATATTAAAAAAAGATTTTTCATAATATGAAGAAATTTGAATTTATTGAATAAAATGGGAATAATAATAGGCTATATTTTTTATGGGTTTTCAAGTTAAGGATTTAATTTGGAAATAATTTGTAATATTTCATTGGATGTGATGGTGTAGTGGAAAGACTTGTTTAATTAAGGCTTTCAATGGACAAGAAATTTGTGATGAGCTGTACTCCGGAGCAAGCCAATGAATTGTCTATAAAAAAGACTTTTATATAGATAAGGTTGCAAACTATTTTAGTTTTAGTATATATTATCTATTTCTTTCTATCCTGTATCAATTTAACAATCCGCTCAAAATAGTTTACGTACGACTCCCCTTGCAGGAGCGGAACACTCTGCACTGCAAGGCTAAAGTTGTCGATTAATGTGCCAAGCGTCTCATGTTTTCTTTCCAATAGCTTTTCGTCACCTGTTTCCCAGTATTCACCTTCGTCTATCAAATTAAATTCCTCAAAGTAATTTTGATCCACGAGGTGACGGAAAAGGTGGATGATGGCTTTATGCACCGATACATCAGCAAACTGGGTTTTGGTGGCAAGCATATAAAGGTATTTCCGTTCCTCTTCATCGTCCGAGTCGCCATATAGTTTTAAATGCACAATGTCCGACATTCTGCGGTTAGATAGGAAACATAACGAAACAGATTCGCATCCCGGAGGTGTAAAATCAATACCATATAAGTCGCCATCGTGCGATTGATCGTCTGTTTCGCCGGGGGGGAACTCTTCGGAAAATATAAAATAGTCCCATTTTAATATTTCAACAATGTCGCGCACTTCGGCTATCAGCTCAGCCAAATTTGCCTCTTTGTTAAATCTACCATTGTAATGAATACTTAGTCCCATGGTTTATTATTTTCTTCGATATAAGACAAAAAAAGGCAGACTCAAAAAAAATGAAGTCTGCCTTTAATATTACTTAGTATCGTAAAATTATTTTTCTGCTTGTGGAACATACATTACGGCCAGCTCCTTTTTGTAAAACGAAAGATCCTCTAAAACTTTATCCCTCATATTTTCTAGAAGTTCGTCACTCTTCGAAAACATTTCTTTGTAGTAGGTCACACCATCCTGCATATTCGATTTAAAAGTATTGAAATACTTTATCTGTGGAGGAGTAAACTCATCCTTACACTCATCAATTTTACTTTTGAGATAATCCATGTAAATCTTTATCTCCTTGATAAATACATTGGGACGATTTGCATTGAACAGTTTATTTGATTTGCCATAAATATGGTCAATCATCTCCTTTAATGAGCTTATCTTATTAAAATAAGCCAAATTAGGCCCGGGACAAACTACCACACCATGGTTGCCTTTGGGCAATTCTAGTTTATAGTAATCCATTACAGCGTTGCCCAGCCCAACACATAAACAGGCTTTTTCTACCACTTTACTTATTTTTTCCTTAAGTTCTGCGGAGTTGGTTACGGTATCTTTTAGCTGTGCAATTTTTGTTTTTTGATATTGAACCGATGAGGTACAGATAGTTCGTTCAGTAAATTCGGTATTAAATTGCAAGAACTTTTTTAAACAAGCCGCTCCTGGTTTTCCGGCGTCTATTCTCTTTTGCTTTTCAATGTCGGCCAAATTGCCACGCACCGAGTTGAAGGGAACGCCTAAAGGAGAAACTTCACTCAAATAAAAATCATTTTCTGTGGCATCTTTAAGCAGGTTTTGGGTAAAGTTATCTATGGTTACTGCTTCGGGAACCAGTAAAAATGGAGAGCCCCAGCCTACGGATTCCAGTCCGTAATGCTGCAGCAGCATTTGGTGTTCGTGTGTATCGCCCACACCGCCTTGCACGGTATAAATTACCTTGTGCGGTTTTTCTATTTCTATATCTTTTTGCGTTTTTAGGCCTTTTACATATTCATTGTGCAACATGTTAATCAGGGTTTCCTTATTATCTTTGAATTCTTTTAGGATAGGCCCTAACAAATAACCATCAGATGCAAAAGCATGGCCGCCACAGTTTAAACCTGACTCAATCCTGAACTCAGAAACCCAAAGTCCTTTTTTGGCTAAAAATCTGCCTTGCACCATAGCCGAGCGATAGTCGCTGACCTTAAGTATAATGCGTTTTTTTAGTTGGCCATTTTCATTGGGATAAAAATCGTCGAAAGTAGCCATGTGACTGTAAAGTCGGGGGTTAAGGCCAGCCGATAGAACCACCGAAGAAGTTAGGTTGCTGGTTGCAAACCCTTCAATAGCGGCGTGCGCGTCGTTGTACTCAATGGGTAATGCGTTATTGTCCTTATCGTAATTTACGCCGTCGAGCTTGGTCATGATGTTCACATCAATTTCGCCTACGTGTACCATTTGTCTTAACTTTTCCTGCAAACTGGCTTTTTCCTCACCATCGGCTTTAAGCATTTGAGCATATGCTTTGGATAGGGGAGAGTTGACTGGTAACAGCTCAAAATATTTATTTATTTCGCTGCCTTCCTCAAAATTAGATTGTTTTAAGTTGTCGAAATTACGATGAACCAGTGTGTGCAATAAATTCAGATAGTTCTTTATAATAAGAGCTCTGTTTTTTCTGTCGGATGGATTGGTAGGTGTGTAATCCATTCCGTTTTTTTCGCTGTGTATTTTGATGAGGTGTTCCATGATAAAGTGATCGGTAATTGGAACTACCGAGCTTATCCCGTATTGGGCAAGCTTAAGGGGTGATTCAATGGTAAAACCGGTACCCATTACAGGTACATGAAAAGTATGGGGTGACTTATTGTTGTTCATTTTGCAAGTTATAATGGTAAAAGATACAAAGTTAGGGATTGTATATGGTGAAGCCCATATAAAAGATGAAATTATTAATTAATAAAATGCAAATAAACTATTTGACTAATTTGTTCTAATTCGTAAATAATTGTATATAACTAAGTTATGTGAAGGTGTTTAGGTTTTGTAAAAATTGCTCAATGCTTAAGGCAATTGAATGACAGGAGGATGGAGAGGGAGTTGTTCTGCGTAAACACCGAGATCGACTTAAAATCTTACCCGAGTTTAAAGCGTAATAGTTACGTAAAAGCATTCAATTTAAATCTATAATCGCCGTTTGCCGTTCGCCAATCTGCTATTGCATTTCCTTTATTATCCACCATAACCTAAAAAATTCACTGTAAAACCAGTAGGGTGTGTTGTAAAGTGTTGCATGTTAACTAGTTAAAGACATAAACAATGCTTTAAAATATACCCAAAAAATGAAAATAAAGGTACGGTATTTTATAGAGGAAAAACAGCAATAAGTATGCAATGTGTGAATAATGTAACTAATAACCAGAATTGTGTAACATTTTCTTGGATTTATAGCCTAAACTTTGCAAGGTGGAATAATATCCACCACTGTATTGCCAGTTGCAACAATTAAAACTTAAAGTCATGAATAAAACGGATTAATAGGTGTGAAGAAGCGGTCGACCAATATGCGATTTGAGATATGCAATTTTAAAAATGCTAATTAGTGATATTATTCGGCACGTCCAAAGTGCAGTTAGTTATCGTTTGCGATGGTTTTTCATAAATAAGAACAGTTAAAAATACTTAATCTGTTCTGTACAACCTATAAGCTAGTTGTAGCAAGGATAATATAAAGATAAGCATCTATAATAAGGTTCAAAGACACTATTTAGCGATGTTATGAGAGATAGGCTGTTTGGCTATCTCGTTTATTTTTCCGTATTTTGTCGTGTGGAATCTATTTCTACTTCTTACCGAGTTTATCTTATTTATTTAAATATCAAATATATTTTATGCAAAAAAGAATGCTAACTAAACCAATGGTTAAGTTTATTACTATGCTATTGGGCGTGTTTGTTATTGTTAACGTGTTAAATGCACAAGAAAAAGAAAATTCGTTTAAAATAGGTGGCGCCGTAAGGTTTAACTTGATGAGCAAAAGTTGGGTGGACGATAAAACGCAGCCCGAAATGACCTGGGACACCTGGCGCTTGAATGTGGATGGTAGCTCGGGAGGAATTGATTTTAGCTTCGAATATCGTTTTTATCCCACCTTTGATACCCATTTTATACATCATGGATATCTAGGCTATGGTTTGAATGATGACTTATACATGAAACTTGGTGTTGTACAAGTACCCTTTGGTATCAGCAAGTTTGCTTCGCATTCGTGGTGGTTTCAGGGGCAATACTATTATGGATTGGAGGACGATTACGATATGGGAATCAAGTTTGATTATTCAGGTATAGAAAAATTGGATTTAAGCTTTGCTTATTTCCGTCAAGCCGAACCAGAAGGTCCAACAGCCGGAGGAGTCACGTATGGTAATGCAGGATCGGGCAGATATTCTTACGATATAACACCTGGTGTGGTAACTATCGATGGTCAGGAAGTTTCCGCAAGTATCCGGGAACTGAATCAGTTTAATCTGCGTGCAGCCTATCATTTAAGCGAAGCTGTTGAGGTAGGAGTCTCGGCACAAGTAGGCGGTATCTACAACAGCGTACTCGACGAATCGGAGTGGAGCACTGCTTTTGCTACCCACCTGTTAGCCGATTGGGGTAAAGGTTGGAATTTAAAAGCGAACTGGATAAACCATAATTACAAGGCAAGGTCAGACTCTGGAAAAATCATACTAGATGTTGTTCCGATGGGAGCTTACGGATCGGCCTATGATGTTATGGCAAAAGCAAATACTTACGGTGCGGGCATCGCAAAGACTATTAAAACAGATTTTGGTCCCATTAAAAGTTTACAGTTTTATGTGGATTATACTTATGTGGATAAAACCAATGCCGATTTTGCAGATATGCAGCATTTGGTGCCGGGCATGTTAATATCGGCAGGACCGGTTTATACTTATGTAGATTATGCCATGGGTAAAAATCAACCTTGGTTAAATTCATCATTTGGCAAGGGATTAGGTGTCGGTGATTCCGATGCCGAATGGAATAAGCGCTTCAATGTTAATATAGGCTATTATTTTTAGGATGAGCAATAAAATTACAATAGAAAACCTATCCATCATTTTTGGCAAGAACAAGTCAAAAGCCATAAAGATGATAAAGGATGGAATAAGCAAAGACGAGATTCTGAGTAAAACAGAATGTAACGTTGCTGTTCGAAATGTCAATCTAACCATACAGCAGGGCGAGATATATGTTGTGATGGGTCTGTCGGGTAGCGGAAAATCTACTTTGTTAAGAAGTATCAACCGATTGATAGACCCTACTGTGGGTAAAGTGTTTGTGGATGATTTGGAGATAACCAAAATGAATGACAAAGAGCTTCTAAATATTCGTAGAAAGGAGCTGTCCATGGTGTTTCAACATTTTGGTTTGTTGCCGCACCGATCGGTGATGAGCAACGTGGCCTTTGGCTTGGAACTACAGGGGCAAGGCAAGGTGCAACGAAATAAACATGCCATCGAAACCATTGATATGGTTGGTCTAAAAGGCTACGAGGATCAAAAGGTAGGTGAGCTGTCGGGAGGTATGCAGCAAAGGGTAGGTTTGGCACGAGGACTGGCCAATAACCCGGAAGTACTTTTGATGGACGAGGCCTTTTCGGCACTGGATCCTTTGATTCGGGCTCAAATGCAGGACGAGCTCCTTCTGTTGCAGGAAAAAATGAAAAAGACCATCGTTTTTATTACGCACGATCTGGAGGAAGCAATAAAGTTGGGAGATAGAATTGCCATTATGAAGGATGGTGAAGTTGTGCAGATTGGTACGCCGGAGGAAATAGTAACCAACCCGGCTAATGATTATGTGGAGTCCTTTGTCGAAAAGGTGGATAGGAGTAGGATAAGCACTGCCAGCTCTATCATGTTCTCAAAACCTAAAATGGCACGATTGAGCAAGGACGGCCCCTCGCTGGTGTTAAAAACCATGCGCGAAAGCGGCTTAAAGGTTTTGCCTGTGGTACGCACCAATCGCACATTTTTGGGCTTCATTCATATTGAAGATGTAGTTAAATTGAAAAACGAAGGCCTTAACACTATTGAATCCGCTATAAAAGAATCGGTTATGTGTGTAGCGCCCGATACCCTCATACAGGATATGCTGCCCCTGCTAAGTAAAACCAACCATGATATTCCGGTGGTAGATGAATCGAACTTTTTGTTGGGAGTGGTAAGCCCCACCTCACTGATTGCCGAAACCACAGGGAAAAATAAGGTGGAAATTAACAGTATCATTCAAAAGGCGATAGACTTATGATTTTAGGAGAATATATTGAAGACGGAATCAATTGGCTCACGAAAAATTTTTCGGGGGTTTTTGATGGGATAAGTAGTGTGGTGGGTACTTTGGTATCGGGCATTGAGGCTTTTTGGTTATGGACCCCCTTTTACATTGTAATAGCCCTTTTTACCGCCTTGGCTTTTTGGAAGGCGGGTAAATCAACGGCATTGTTTACATTGTTAGGTCTGGTTTATATCTACTTTGCAGGTTTCTGGGACGAAACAATGCAAACCCTCGCCCTGGTGCTTGCATCGGCAATAATGGCTTTGGCTATGGGAATACCTTTAGGAATTTGGAGTGCCAAAAACAAAACGGTACACAAAATTATTCGTCCTATTTTGGATTTTATGCAAACCATGCCTGCCTTTGTTTATCTTATTCCGGCTGTATTGTTTTTTGGCTTGGGAACCGTTCCTGGTGCATTTGCCACCATTATTTTTGCCATGCCGCCCGTGGTACGACTCACAACGCTGGGTATATTGCAAGTGCCCGAAGATATTGTGGAAGCCACCACCGCTTTTGGAGCTACCCCAAAACAACTATTATTTAAAGTACAAATACCCCTGGCCATGCCCACTATTTTGGCAGGTATAAACCAAACCATTATGATGGCGCTTTCGATGGTTGTTATTGCCAGTATGATTGGCGCTAAAGGTTTGGGTGTGATTGTTCTTCAAGGCATCAGCCAGTTAAAAATAGGTTTGGGCTTCGAGAGTGGACTGGCCGTTGTGCTCCTGGCGATTATCCTTGACAGGATTACCCAAAGCCTAGGCAAGAAAAAGGGCTGATACTTATAGTTTTGATACTTGATACTAACATTCCCGCGTAGGCGGGACAGGCTTTGATACTTAATACTAATACATTGATACAAAATTTTATATAATTATGAAAAACACATTTTTAATTACGATTACCTTATTTGCTTTAATATTTAGTGCTTGTAACACGGGCACAAAATCCGATAGCAGCAAAGAAGTTAAAATTGCCATGGTAAATTGGGTAGAGTGCGTTGCTAATACCAATTTGGCCAAAGCAGCCCTCGAAGACAAGGGTTATACCGTTAATTTAATCAATGCCGAAGTAGCTTTGATTTTTTCGGCGGTTGCCAGTGGCGATGCTGATTTATTTTTGGAGGTATGGGAACCCATAACCCACAAAGATTATATGGACAAGTTTGGAAGTAAGGTGGAGAACTTAGGGACGGTTTACGATAATGGTCAATTAGGCCTAGTTGTGCCTGCGTATGTCGATATTAATTCAATAGAGGAATTGGAAGCAAATAAGGATAAATTCGAAGGTAAAATTACCGGAATAAATCCCGGAGCCGGAATTATGGGTATCACCGAAAACGTGATTGAGGACTATAATCTGGATTTTAACCTGATGCCATCAAGCGAAGCAGGTATGCTGGCTGCCTTAAAAAAGGCCTATGATGCCAAAGACTGGGTTGTAGTGACAGGGTGGAAGCCTCATACCAAATTTACCCAATTCGATTTAAAAATATTAGAGGATCCAAAAGGAACAATGGGATCTGTTGAAACCCTTTCGATTATTGCTACAAAAGGATGGTCGGATAAAAACCCGGAGTTGGCTACCTTCTTTTCTAACTTTAAAATGAATGATGAATTGTTAGGTTCCTTGATGCTTAAAATTGAGGAAGGCACAACTAGTGAAGCCGAAGCTGCCAAAGAATGGTACTTGGATCATAAGGAAACGGTAGATAGCTGGTGGGAGTAAGCAAACGGCTTATATCAATCATTTACATAATTTGTATAAACGGCATTCGGGAAAATTTTTCGGATGCCGTTTTTTTTGCTTAAGCAAAAGCGGGACATATATGCGTAATTGGGCTGCTAATCTTCCAATAATATCTTTTAATAAAAGAAAATTTCTATATAATGAAAACGGAGAAATGACATCTGTGGATATTGAAAACCAAATGAACGAATTTATCGTTAACTTTGTATAAAATAAGTTTATCATGAGAGAAGCAGAATTAA
>JAGXIP010000241.1 GCA_024635585.1 Saccharicrinis sp.
ACAATAGTCTCCCCAATAAAGCATTATAAAAAGAAGGGATGGGGAGCCAGATGAAATCAATTTGCTCATTTTTAATAATGTGTTTGGCCTCGGTATATAATTGAAAAAAGGCACGCAGACCTATGTCGCCCACCAACCGCAGTTTATAGTTGAATGTGAGCACCCGGTGCATTAAACCTAAAAATTTAAATCGGCGGTTTTTTCTTTTCTTACCCTTGCTGATGGGCAGTGCATCTACACGGGTCACGTCAAAGTCGTCTGAGAATATCTTATGGAAGTCCTGATCCGGTTTTTCTTCAAAATAGGCCTCGTTAACCGTGAGCACCCTAGGTTTCCAACCCAGCGATTTCAGGTAATTACCAATTAACCTGGGGCGTTGTACACCGGCCAGGTTGGCAGGATGCCAATGGGGATATATGATGAGTATAGTTTTCATGTGTTTATAATTGATTTTTTTGCCACATGGAACTCGCCATTACAATCATTCCTCTTTGTGAGAAGCAACTCTTATGGCTCGTTTCATGTTGTTTATTTATTTTACCACAGAGTATCGCAGAGTTTTTATTTATGTATTAATCACTCTTCGAATACCTGATTTTAAGCTTTTTACGTTAAAATTAAGGAGTAAACCTATTTTGCATCCCGACAGCTTTAAATAAGTTAGTATTTGTGCCATATGCACATCCGTTAAAGCCTCTACAGCCTTAAGTTCAACAATCACCTTGTCTTCAACTAATAAATCAATGCGGTAACCGGCTTCAAGTTTAACCTCTTCATAAATTAAAGGTAAAACTTTTTGTTTTTCAACTTTTAATCCATGCTTATGTAATTCATAAAACAGACAGGCCTCATAGGCACTCTCCAGAAGCCCGGGGCCTAGTAATGTATGGATTTTAAAGGAGCATTCGAGGATTTTGTCCGTGATTTCGTTTTCGATCATAGTTTATTGTTTTAACCGCTGAGTATTGCAGTGTTTTTTCTCTGTGCTGTCCTCCGTGCGCCTCCGTGGTTTATTTTTTTAACCACTGAGTTTCGCAGAGTTTTACGCAGAGTATCACTGAGTTTTTTTTTTCTGTGTTCCTCTCCCGAATAGTCGGGACAAGTTGTGCTTACCTCCGTGGTTTATTTTTACCGCAGAGTATCACTGAGTTTTACGCAGAGTATCACAGCGTTTTTTTCTCTGTGTCCCTCTGTGCTGTCCTCTGTGTTCCTCCGTGGTTTATCATTAACTTTTTTATTCAATGTGTAAAGACGAATGACAAGTCAGTCGATAAATTTTGTTAAAATTATTTTTTTGTTCGCTAGAATATTCTTAAATTATCGTCAATTAATCAAACACCTCCGGTCTGCTTTAACCGGTAAACTTTGAGCGAGTTTAGGATGAAGAAATTGGAGGGTATTTATTCACCTTATAAATTTATTTTAAATGGATTACAAAGAAGATTTTGAACTATGGAAAGAGCAGATTGAAGCTCTTCCTTTAAATGAGATCAGGCTGCCCGACCGGCCCATTGATCTTAAAGCTGCCCAAGCAGAAACCTTGCGTATAAATGCGCAAGAAGACAAAGAAGCACTAATGGGAGCCGGTTTAGACTGGACCCTTGTTGAAGACCTTACCACCTTGCCCGGGGCACTCCGCCATTCCCAGGCTCAATGGATGAGTGATTACCAGAGCCGACAAGAAAATCAGGAAAACTGGATTAAAAGATCCCCTTTTGCCTATGAGCTTCGTAATGAGATGTTTCACCATATGAGTTTTGCCTATCGTGGTTTACCGGATGTGAACAAAAAAGTGATGCGTATCCGCGAAGGTAGCGGACATGCAGATATGATTCAGGACCTGATTGAACTGGCTGTACTGGCCGAAAAATATCCCGAACCGCTGGCCCAAATTAACTTCGATACTTCGCTCATTGTTAAGGCCAAAACAACTTCGCACGAAATGGCAGAGTTGTTAGCCCTTAATAATGGTTCAAAGGACGAGAGCAATGCGGTTAAGTTATTGCGCGATAAAGCATTTACCCTGCTGGATGATCGTATGCGCAAAATCCGTGAAGTAGGGCAATATGTTTTCTGGAGAAACCCCGACCGCAAAGACAAATACACCGACGATTATAAATAGAAATATCCAAAACCCTTGATTTTACTATCCCCCGGAGGTTTATGCCAGCCCTCGGGGGATTTTTTGTTGTTCTCGTGCAATATTTCGCTTCTCTCGGGCAACTTATACCACTTCTCGCTCAATTTTACCACGTTCTCGTGTAAGTTTTTATCTCCCTCGGACAAGATTGGCCACTTCTCGGATGATGTTTTGAGCTTCACGTTCGTGTTATTCCTTTAAAAGGAGATTTTTTCTCTGTGTGACTCTCCCGAATAGTCGGGACAAGTTGTGGTTTTATTTTTAACCGCAGAGTTTCGCAGAGTTTACTTTAGCATTCATGGCGGTTTCAAATTTCTAATCCTCTACTAATCCCAATTCCAACCTACCGACCTATTGATCTACTAACCTATTGACCTAAACTAAAACTTGCCTCCACATCTCCACCAACTTACCACTTTCCTTTTCCCAGGCCAGGTCTTTACCTTTCTCGAACCGAGTTAGTTTGTCCGTATTGATTTCGTCCGTTGCTTCTATTATGGCTGTAACTCCTTTTACCATGCCTTCATTATCCTGACCGCATACGGTGCCAAAACCGGGGTGCTCGTGCATAAACTGCTGTTGTGCGGGGGTATCCGTTGCCAATATATATAAGCCCGCCTGAGCGTAGGCTATGATTTTGTTGGAAATAGCCAGCTCATTGTTTAAATCTTTACCTGGTTCCAATGCCAGTCCCACATCATGCTTGGCCAGGGGCTGGCACTGGCAATAACGGCTGCTTGAGGCAGGAGTTGTTGCATCAGAAACTTGCGGTGTGTTTTATCGTGCTTAGCATCCTTGGTGATATGCTCGACCGGGTGGTAGTTCTCCACATCTAAGTTGAAAGAGCTATCTTATTTTGGCCGAGTTGATAGGTGGGGTAATGAGCGCCCCTAATGCAGACCTTAATGGTTTGCGACCCAATTGAAGTGTAATAATTTTTATAGGAGAAGCAAACTACTTTGATAATTTACCCGTAATGAATATTGCGACTAAAGCTACTAAATCTACAGTTCCTAAAATTGAGGCTGCTACAGTGAATCCTGATTTTGCAAGATCCCACGCAATAAGACCAAATACAATGGCGATAACAAATCCCATCCATTGGCCAGTTGAACTTTGATTAAAGGATCTCTTAATGCCAGTATTTTCAATTTCAATTCTATGATATAACTGTTTTTCTACTGTAGACATTAACCTATCTCCACCGTTCGGAATAACTTCATTGTAGATTTTCTTTTATTCACATTCAGGCATTTTAACTTCTTCTGACCAAACTATTTTAAAATCTTCTCCAATCATTTCCCAGTCCGATTTTAAAGCTTTATAATCTGCTTCCTCCCCTGACTTTGATGTGTTAAATATATTTGATTCCCCAAAAATGCCTAAAACACTCGAAAACCCTGTCCAAAAATTTCTCTTTGGAAACAAAAAATCTGTTCTTATGTCTGTATCTGTCATTTCTAAAAATTTAATTTTATATTAAAAAAATACGTAAAATTAAGTGCAAAACTATTTTTCAAACTCTAATTGTCGTTAATAATGCAAAAGTATAATAACTATTAAGCTCTCAATGTACAAAAATAATAACTAAATAGAAATAAATTAAAAAGCAATAAAAAAAGAATTGCTAACATTACTGTTTCAATATTCATCACTTAAAGGTTACTTCGTTCCTACCGACTCTTTTCCACATCTCCACCAACTTACCACTTTCCTTTTCCCAATTAAATTGAAGAGCTGCGTATCTTCTCGACGCCTTAGGGTGCAAGCACGCCGAAGGGTCTGTGTTATATTTGTTTTGCCTGTTTTGCTTTTAAAGAGTACTTTTTGATAAGATAAAATGCCATAACACCATGGCCTTGCAATTAGTATTTGTAATTCAGCCCTTTGCCAAACCCTTGGGCGTTGCAGACCCCAATTAAATTGAAGAGCTGCGTATCTTCTCGACGCCTTAGGGTGCAAGTACGCCGAAGGGTCTGTGTTATATTTGTTTTGCCCGTTTTGTTTTGAAAACCAATTTTTGCTGATATAAAAATACCACAACACCATGGCCTTGCAATATAGCTTTTGTAATTCAGCTCTTTGCCAAACCCTTGGGCGTTGCAGACCCCAAGGCGTTAATGCTTTAGGTGATCAGTACCCTCTTCCACATCTCCACCAACTTACCACTTTCCTTTTCCCATGCCAGGTCTTTGCCTTTCTCGAACCGAGTTAGTTTGTTCTTATTAATTTCGTCCTTTGCTTCTATTATGGCCAGATTAAAAGTTAGGCTTGATAATTATATCTTGATTTAAGCTTCGTAAAACGAGTTTCAAAATAGTTGAAACTTAAAAAAGAGATGATGAAAGTGCTGCCGAATGCAAGAGTAAAGTGTAGAGGTTTATAGGTGTCTGAAAAATAGTGATCCACTAGCAAAAAACAGAGTGGATGAAATACATACAGACCATAACTGATTCTTCCTGACTGTTTCAAAAAATTAGTATTGAGTATATGATGGAGTATCGTATTTTTTTTTGTTGAGATAATGTAAGCTATAAAGAATAAGGCAGGTATACTTATTAAAGGATATTTTATAGCTTGTATCCATAAAATGTTGTTGCCAGGCATGGCTATTCGAACCGCTATCATAAGTGTTAATGAAACTATAAAAGCAATAAGTAAATGATGGCTTTTCAGTAATTTTGGTTTATACATAAATAGGTAGGCCAACAGTGCTCCCATTGCTAATTCATCCATCCGAGCAAAGGTAAAATAGTAAACTTTGTATCCTTGAAAAAGCATGATGATACGAAGGATATTGGCTAATAGAAAGGTGGCAATAGCTAGTTTGCCAATTTTTTTATTGGGGATTAAAAAGATAATAATGGGCCAGAATAGATAAAATTGTTCTTCAACAGCCAAAGACCAAAAATGTGCTGGGCCAGATGCACCCAGGACGAAAGTATCAGAGATGTTTTGTAGGTAAAGCCAATACCAAATTTGTTGATTAAAGCTTGCATAATTCTGATGCAACAAAAGTGGCAAAGCAAAGTAATACAGTATAAGGAAAAGATAGTAGAGCGGAAAAATGCGTAGTAACCGTCTCATGTAAAAATATTTAAAATAATCTTTATGATCTTTTGTATTGATTAGTATACGTGTAATTAAAAATCCAGAGAGAATAAAAAAGATTGTAACACCTGCTTGACTAAAGGAAAATACCTGTTGTAGTAGGTTATTGATTGTATTTCCTTCTAGTTTATGTGTTGTAAAGTAGTGCCCAAACATAACCATTAATGCTGCCAGTGCCCTGATTCCATCGAGCTCTTTTATGTAATTGCTGTGTTTACTCATTTTTTTTATTTGTTCACCAAACAACCTAAGACGAAATTAATGGCACGAATTAACACGAATTTGGCTAGGCGCTTGTCGAAGTTGTTAATGGGCTAGTTTACTTATTATCTTAAACCCTATTATAGGTTTACTCAAACCCCTTTAGGGTTTGGGGTGTTTTTTTTATGCGCTAAACAACGATCGACGCAGTTAATGATGAGAATTAACGCTAAATCCTAAATAATAGTCTACTTAACAGTTGGAATTTAAAATAACATTACAGTGTAAATGTCACTTATTCTTTGTTTTTTTGCCTTACTGTTTAAATATTAAAATGAGGTTTTATTTGTTTGGCTAAATCCAAAGTTGAGTAGGAAGAATGTTTAATCTTCTTCATTTCATTTATCGCATTGTCAATTTTGTTTTTGTCAGCGATAAAAGTTTTAATTTGTTGAGCCATTTCCTCTGGAGATTCCGCCATCAGCATAGAACCATCCTTCCATTTATATCCTCTGATGCCAGCTGTTGTTGTTAGTATAGGTATACCCCATTCAATGGCTTTGGCTACTTTGGTCGAAACACCCATAGGAAACCAGAAAACTAGATTAAGAAATAAGGACCAAGTGCATATCTCATCTTCTAATTGATTGTCATCTAATTCTCCTTTAAAGGATATGAATGGGTATTTTTTTTCAAATTCCTTACCCAGTTCTTTTGGACCACCAATTAAAGCAAATTCAAAATCAATTTTTGTTTTTGCTATTTCCTGACAGATCATATTAATGCCATGGTAATTTGGTGGATGGTCGAGCCGGCCAATAAAGCCAATTTTTGAATAGTCTGTATTTAGCTTAAAATTTGTTTCCTTATTTATTACACGGGGTGTGTATATTACTTTAGAAGCACCCAGCCACTTTTCTAGGTTTTCTTCAATCTCTGATACTGTTAAAACACCATCTAAGTATTTTTTTCTGTGTAATGATTCAGTGTATAATAATCTTCCAAGACGAAAGATGTCCCTATACTTAGTAAGTAGATTGTATTTTTTTATCGGTTTTGTTATTGAATGCAAAAAATCACCACTGTCATTCCCATGGGAGAGCATGTATACCTTTACATCAAAACCAAAATGATCTCTGATTGGTTTTGCATATCTAACTGCAGTTGCATGATTAATGAATACATATTTAATGTGGTTTTCATTAATGTAATCTACTAGTTTTTTTTGGTCTGATTTTACATCGTAATAATAATAACAGTCCAATCTAAATTTTAATGCAAGGCGTTTTATAATGTTCTTTGTGTAATTAACATAGTAGGGTTCGATTTCGAAATCACAACTTTTAAGAAGTTGATAAAATTCTTTAGAACAAAGCTGAACGCCTCCTGTAATGGTAAGATTATAACCTAATAGTTTTTTATGGGTTAGAAATAAGGCTTTTGTCATATTTGCTTTTTATTTTTTGTTTAAAAAACGATTGAAAGAAGGGGGATTTATAAGTTAAAAGATCATTGTAATTAACAACTACTTCACGTTAAGGATTTAAGATGCTGTTATATGATTTCTCAATAAGCACCGAAACCTGATCCATAGAGTATGGACGTTTTATCTCATTTACTAAATTGAATAAAAGCTGATCTGATTCTATTATTTCGTTTAGTTTAAATGCAAGTGCCTTTGGATTATTCTTTTCTACTAATATACCCCCTCCATATTCT
>JAGXIP010000242.1 GCA_024635585.1 Saccharicrinis sp.
AAAGTGAGGTCGGAAGCGTTGGCATGGGCAACGGCTCGAAATAACAAGGATGCAAAAATCAATTGGCAGTTTACAGCAGAGGATGCAAGAATAAAATTAAAGCGACTTTACCCGACTTTTGATGCTTGACTTGACACTAGTCCTTAAACAGACGATAGATTCCATCTCTACCATTAAGCCATCCACAGTGGTACATTATGAGACAAATGGTAGACCAACAAACACAAGTGGCAATCCAAATCCATAATGAATTCATAACTAATTAATTTTAAGTGGTTAATACATAACAAAATGACTTCACACAAAAAGCTTGACAAGGCTTTAGAAATAATGTACAAAGAATATGAAAACGGCAATTCGTTGTTTTTACATTCAAAATCCGTATGTGAAAAAGCTAAATTAAAAGTAAAACCACAAGAAGCCCATTTGATTTTGCGAAAATTAAATTATGATGAATATTTGGATGTTGATATTTCGAATGAATGGATATTTCGAATTAATTGTAATGGCGTTCTGTTTTATTTAAATGGGGGATATGCTGTTTGTAATAAGCATAAAAGATTGAAAAAATTCAAAAAGGATTTTTCATTCTATCTCAATGTATTTTTTCTTATGGTGACAATAGTCCTCTCACTTCTAAATTTTGATCTCTCAGGGAAAAATAAAGAACTAACTGAGAAACATTTAAAACTTGAAGGAGAATTGATCCGATTGGATACTCAGATAGATTGTCTTCTGAATTATCAAAACGAAACCACTCCTTTAGATACCATAAAAAAGAATTAATCCTGTTTTTAATTATATTTATAATTTAAAAGTTTAATAAATTGACTTAAATATAAAAACGGGGCACAACAATTAAGGCTTCGATCAACGGTAGCGCTTGCGCCTACCTTGACTGAAGCCTTAATTGTTAGTCGAGCTCTTTTTTTATTTTCGATTGTGTTTTTTGACCTTAATTCTCTCCTCTCAAAATGGTTTGTTCCCTATCTGGACCTACTGAAATAATAGTGATGGGTATTTCCAGTTCGTTTTCGAGGTAAGCGATATAGTTGTTGAGTTCTTCGGGGAATTCATCTTCCGATTTCATGCCTGTTAAATCTTCGTTCCATCCGGGTAGTTCGGTATAAATCACCTCCATGTTTTCGGGCAGCTCATAAGGAAATTCCTCGGTTTCAACGCCATTAATTTTGTAGGATGTAGCTACTTTAATGGTTTCAAAGGTGCTTAACACATCGCTCTTAGTCATGATGAGTTGCGTTACGCCATTAATCATTACGGAGTATTTTAGGGCTACCAAATCCATCCATCCACATCTGCGCGGGCGACCTGTGGTGGCACCAAACTCATGTCCGGCTTTGCGCAGGGCTTCTCCCGTTTCATCTTCTAGCTCAGTAGGGAAGGGGCCACTGCCTACACGTGTGCAGTAGGCTTTAAAAATACCATATACTTCGCCTATTTTATTGGGGGCAATACCCATTCCGGTACAAGCGCCGGCACATATAGTGTTAGAAGACGTTACAAAAGGGTAGGAGCCAAAGTCGATATCCAACAAAGTACCTTGGGCACCTTCGGCCAAAACACTTTTTCCTTGTTTCAGATAATCATTAATACGGTGCTCGCTGTCTATGATAGTGAATTTTTTGATACACTCGATACCCTCGGCCAGTCCTTTTTCAAATTCGGCAATATTGTACTCAAAATCGTACATGCCAAGCAACTGCTGGTGTTTCTTTTTTAGGTCACTATATTTTTTATCAAAATTATTTAATATGTCGCCCACGCGCAAACCATTTCTTCCGGTCTTATCCATATAGGTTGGCCCAATTCCTTTGAGTGTAGAACCAATTTTGGTAATACCTTTGCATGCTTCGGAGGCAGCATCTAATATGCGGTGCGTAGGTAAAATAAGATGGGCTTTCTTTGATATCAGTAGGTTACGCGTTAAATCCATCCCCATGGCTTCGAGCTTGTCTATCTCTTGTTTAAAGCTAATGGGATCTAAAACCACCCCATTGCCTATGATATTCATCTTGTCGGGATGGAAAATGCCGGAAGGGATATTGTGTAACACGTGTTTTATGTTGTTAAATTCGAGTGTGTGCCCGGCATTGGGTCCACCCTGAAATCGGGTAATAACATCATACTTTGGGGTAAGTACGTCCACAACTTTACCTTTACCCTCGTCTCCCCATTGAAGACCAAGAAGAACATCTACTTTCATATGTTTATAATTGATTTCATTTGCCATATGGAACTCGCCATTACAATCATTCCCATCCCGCTTAGGCGGGACAGGTTTTGTGAGAGACAACTCTCATGGCTCGTTTCATTTGTTAAAGTATTTATTTTTTAACTGCTTATAATAATGTTTACCGGTTTCGATATTCATGGGGTCAAATGAATAATAGAAGTTTGCCCAATGTTGCGAAATGGTTCTTTGAGCGGATGACATATGGCCACACCACTATATTAGCAGTTAGCAAAAATAGGTATTAATAATATTAAAGTATAATGGTTTTAAATATATTTTGCCAACTAACTTGTACAAGTTAGGGTTGCACAGTCTGTTTTCCCGAACATTCTTGGCAAATGCCATAAATATAAAGCGAATGGTGCGAAGTTTGAAAATTCATTGTTTCGGCAGCATTGTTGAGCACCAATTGTATGCTAGGGTCGCAAAACTCTATTACTTTGCTACACTTAATACAGATAAGATGGTCATGCTGTTTCGATTCGTAGGCTTTTTCGAACTGGGCAATATTTTTGCCAAATTGGTGCTTAATAACCAGCTTGCATTCCAATAATAAATCGATGGTATTGTAGATAGTGGCACGACTTACCCTGTAATTTTTATTTTTCATATGGATGTACAAGGTCTCCACATCAAAGTGGCCTTGACGCGAATATATTTCGTCTAAAATAGCAAAACGTTCAGGTGTTTTCCGGTGTTCGTTGTTTTGCAGAAACTCAGTGAATAATTTTTTTACCTCGTCCTTAGCTTTCACCTTATCCATATTTAAATCAATTAAAAATATTAGCTAAAGATATATAATTCGACAAAATAAAGAAATGATTGTTTAGACTAAATTAAAATAACGGAAAAAAAAGAGGTAAAGGGTAAAATTGACGAAGATTTAACCCATAGTGATCAAGTTAATATTATAAAAACATTCAATCTTACCTGCCGAAATGCAAGTGTTTGCGATTTTGTTTGGATGCATCAAACCCTAACGGAGTTGAAACCTCATAAAACTATTTATTTGGGTTGTATTCGTTCCTGGCGGGTTACCGTATGTATGCCTTTTAATTTCATGAGCTTGTAAATAAGATTGTTTAAATCTTCCACGCTGTGCGTGTAGAGATAAAGGGAGCCTTCAAAAATACCATCGTGACTTTCCACGTTGATGGAGCGCATATTTATTTTTGAGTCGTCGGCAATAATTTTTGTCATTTTATTTACAATGCCTACCTGGTCAATACCTGTGATGTTTACAATGGCCAAAAAAGAAAATAGCTTGTGGGTGGTCCATTGCGCTGATACCAATTGGTGTCCTTGACTTGACATGAGCTTGATGGCTACCGGGCACTTACGGCTGTGTAATACGACTTTTTCTTCATTATCCACATATCCTACCACATCGTCTCCAGGGATGGGATTGCAGCAAGTCGCTATAATAAAACTGGCTTGATCGGTTTCGTCGTTTAAAACAATAGGTTTCCCTTTATCTATTTTATTGTCTGCAGGTTGTTTGTCCTTTTTCCCACCAAATGACAGACCCCAGTATTTTATCCATTTTTTAGAAGTTTTTTCAATCAGTATTTTATCTAAATCTTTGAGAGCTATGGATTCTTTTCCTAATTGAAAATAAAGCTCATCCTTTTTTTCGATTTGAAAATGGCGGAGTAGTTTGTTTAAAATTCGGTTGTTGGTGGTTAGTTTCCTTTTATTAAGGGCATCCTCCACCATTTTTTCGCCTATGGCAATAAATTCCTTGCGTTCTTTTTTAAAAGCATCCTTAATGGCCGTTTTGGCCTTGGCTGTGGTAACGATATCAATCCATTCGTATTTTGGTTCTTGTTTTTCTGCCGTTAAAATCTCAACCTGGTCGCCACTCCTAAGCTCATAACTGGCCGGCACTAGCTTGTAGTTTACTTTGGCACCAATGCACTTGTAGCCTAAGTGGGTATGAATATCAAAGGCGAAATCAAGTGCTGTTGCGCCTTTGGGCATAATAATTACACGTCCTTTTGGTGTAAAAATCATTATTTCGGAGGCAAAAAGATTGAGTTTAAAATCATCCAAAAACTCCAATGAATCTGAAACGGGGTTTTCGAGCATGTCGCGTATGCGTTGGAGCCAGTTGTCCAGCTCCGATTCTTTTTCGTTAACACCCTTGTACTTGTGGTGAGCTGCAAAACCGCGCTCCGCTATTTCGTCCATTCGTTCGCTACGTATCTGAATTTCAACCCATTTGCCCGCAGGTCCCATTACGGTGGCATGTAGCGCTTCGTAGCCATTGGCCTTGGGGGTGCTTACCCAATCGCGCAGCCTATCGGGCTTTGGTTTATATAAATCGGTAATAAGCGAATATATATTCCAGCATTGTGTTTTTTCGGGTGTTAACTTATCGTTTTTAAAAACGATACGAATGGCCAGGACATCGTATATTTCATCTACCTCAATGTTTTTTTTCTGCATTTTTATCCAGGTAGAATAAATGGATTTTGGGCGTGATATTAATTCAAAGTCAAGGCCTGCATTTTTTAACGAGGTTTCAATGGGAGCAACAAAGTTCTCAAGTATCTCCTTGTTTTTTGATTCTTTGGTTTCTATTTTATCACTAATATCCTGATAGATGGTGGGATGCTCATATTTTAAACTCAAGTCTTCGAGTTCGGTTTTTAAGGCATATAAACCCAAACGATGAGCTAAGGGTGCATAAATAAACAAGGTTTCGCCAGATATCTTAAGCCTTTTGTGCTCAGGCATAGAGTCCAGCGTACGCATATTGTGGAGGCGGTCGGCAAGTTTAATGATGATTACCCGTACATCCTCAACCATCGTGAGTAACAGTTTTCTGAAATTTTCGGCTTGCGACGATTGGTTTTTGTCGAAAACACCAGCCAATTTGGTTAGGCCTTCTACGATAGAAGCTACTTTTATACCAAATATAGCCTCCAAATCCTCGTAGGTATAATCCGTATCTTCTATTACATCATGCAGTAGTGAAGCTGCTACACCCGTACTTCCCAGTCCCAATTCTTTGGCAACAATGCGGGCAACGGCCAATGGATGCATAATATAGGGCTCACCCGATTTTCGATAAACACCTTTATGGGCATCACGTGCCAGCTCAAAAGCTTTGTTCACAAGCTTGAGGCCATCTTCCGTTCTACACTTGGGACAGACGCTTATTAGTTCGTCAAACTCCTTTCGTATTAGTTCTTTTTCTTCTATATCGGATAAGGGATTCTTCATTCAGAATTATTTGTTCATCAACGGTTTTACTACACAACACAAACAATAATACTAAAAAAATGCTATTTACCTGCAACCACTACGTAAAAATCATCTTCCACCAAATATTTGTTGGCCAAATCTTTCAATTTTGACGATGTCATGTCTTTAATGGTTTGCTCAAAGGAGGTAAAATAGTCAAAGTCAAGGTCAAAGCCCAACAGACCTCGGAAGGCATCCGATACAGCAAAAGGCCCATCCAGATTACGCATTAAATCGCCCAGCATATAGTTTTTAACACGCGTAAGTTCCTCCTCTTCAACAGTATGGTTGCGTAACTTGGCCATTTCGTTAAAAATTTCGGTAACTGCCAATTCTCTTTGGTCGGCCATTACCTCGGTAGCAATGCCAAATATCCCTGCTTTTAAAAAAGAAACCATGTACGAGTTAATGCCGTAGGTAAGTCCCTTTTCTTCGCGAAGGTTAGTCATCAACCGGGAACCAAAATATCCACCAAACAAGGTATTCAGTAACAGTAAGGGAAGATAGTCGGGGTTTTCCTTTGCTACGCAAGGCCTTACTATTCTGATAGCGGACTGCATGGCGTTTTCCTTTTTTTCGAGATGGAAGCGCTCTGTAGTGATATTAACTTCTGGAACATACTGATTATCCTCAGTTGAATTGCTCCAATCGTTACCTCCAAAATGGGTGTTGAGCAAAGCTAAAAAGTCGTTTCCGGGTTGGCCCGAAACAATTATTGTGCATAGGTTTGAGGCATATTGAGCCTGGTGAAATGCTTTAATATCCGACAATAAAATTTCGTCGAAATGATTTAGTTTGGCCACCTTGCCATAGGGATGGTTACTGCCAAAGAGAACTTCTTGCGATTTTCGGTAAGCCAGATTTTTTACCTTTTCGGAGTCCACCAAAAAATCTTGTCTTTTTTTAGCCAAAAGAACATCAAATTCGTGTTGGCTTAGTGCCGGCTTTTTAATAATCTGTTCTATAATGGGCAGCAGCTCGGGCAAGTATCGCGAAAGCGCATAAAGCGTAATTTGTGCATGATGATAATTGGTAGCTTGTCCCAGGTAAGCTCCAAAAAAATCTATTTTTTCGGCCACTTCAAACGACGACATCAACTCTGTACCTTCTTGCAAAAGTGTGTTGGTCATTGAGGCTACCAAAGGTTTGTTTGATTGCACTACACCAGCCGAAAAAATGAAATCGAGTTTAGTTACTTCCTGAGTGCCCCCATGGATAAAATGCACAGGCACACCATTATTTAGCCTTAGTTCCTGTTGTTCTAATATTGTTAAACCCGTAGGCAATGCGTATTCAGGCACCTCTTTTCTTTCTAACATTCTACCTGGTTTTTATTTTTCGATAAATAATATAGTTTGGAACAGTTTTGCTCCGTAAAGATGCTTTGGGCATATTTTTGAATATCCTGGGCGGTTACCATGTTGTATTTTTCAACTTCAAGGTTCAAGTCTTCCGCTTGGCTCAATAATTCGAATTGAGCCAGGTTCATGGCTTTGTTCAAAAAGTTTATTTCGGCAAACATCATCGAGGATTCTATCTTATTTTTAACTTTTTGCAATTCGTACTCACTTACCAAAGTAGATTTTATCCTTTCTATTTCTTTCCAAATAGCTTTTTCAGCATCATAAATACTTACGTTATCAGATATGTTTCCTGCAAAAGTAAAAAGGCCTTTTTCTACATCACCTGTAATATAGGCATGCAAATCGGTAAACAGCTTTTGTTCCTTTACTAGGCTTTGATATATCCGGGCACTGGTTCCGCTGGATAGTATGTCGGACAGTAAATCGGTGGTATAATATTCAGGATCTGTGCGGGCACACATGTGAAAAACCAGTTGCAATACATCCGTAGGCACGTCTTTCACAACGGTTAGCTCGCGCATTTGGGTTTGTTTTGGTTCCAGTGGCAGTGCGCGTTTTTTAAGTTCCCTAGCGGCAATACTTCCGAACCATTTTTTTACTTTTTCAAAGACGTCAGCAGGCTCTACGTTTCCAGTAACGCAAAGCACCGCATTGTTGGGTGCGTAATGCGAATAAAAAAAGCTTTTGACCTCGTCGAGTGTTGCATCTTCAATATGTTTAATATCGGCACCAATGGTTGGCCACTTGTACGGATGTGTTGTGTAGGCCAATGGTCGAATCAGCAGTGGTATATCGCCATAAGGCTGGTTTAAGTAGCGCTGCTTAAATTCCTCAATAACTACTTTTTTTTGCACATCGAGCGACTTTTGCGAAAAGTCGAGTGATAGCATGCGATCCGATTCGAGCCAAAGGCCAGTTTCAAGATTTGATGCAGGCAGCGTTAAATAGTAGTTAGTAAAGTCGTTGCTGGTCCACGCATTGTTATCGCCACCAGCATGTTGTAATGGCATATCATACGATGGGATATTGACGCTGCCACCAAACATAAGGTGCTCAAATAGATGGGCAAACCCAGTTTTATCCTCGCTCTCATCCTTGGCTCCAACATTATAGATCAGGTTGATGGCAGCTAAAGGCGTGGTTTTATCTTGGTGTACCACAAGACGTAGCCCGTTATCGAGCGTATATTTTTGTATTTCTATCATTCTTATTTAAAATTGAAATGCTTGGCCACTAAAATTATTAATGGTATGGCGGTACTCAGTAAGTATATCGTTCATAATTTGGCTTGCTGGCTGTACTTTATCTATTAGCGCCGAAACCTGGCCAATCTCCAGTTCCCCCTCGTCGATGTCGCCCAGGAACATACCCTTCTTGGCTCTTCCTTTCCCCAATAGCTCTCGCAGTTCCTCTACAGAAGCACCTTTGCTTTGCAATTCTTCTACGGTATCCGAAAACTTGTTATGGATCAATCGTACGGGTGCCAGTTTTTTAAGGGTTAAAATGGTTCCTCCTTCGGTGGCATCCACCACTTTGCGTAAAAAAGCCGGATGCGCCGACGATTCTTCACTGGCTGCAAAGCGCGATCCTATCTGTACACCATCGGCACCTAAAGCCATAGCTGCTGCCATAGCGCTCCCGGTGCCTATTCCTCCGGCTGCAATAAGAGGTAGATTGCTTGACCTATGTATTTGAGGAATTAATACCATGGTGGTGGTTTCCTCGCGGCTGTTGTGTCCACCTGCTTCAAAACCCTCGGCCACCAATACATCTACACCACTGTCTTCGCATTTTTTGGCAAAACGGCTGTTGGCAATGACATGCGCAACGGTAATGCCATGTGCTTTTAGTTTAGCTGTAAATTTGGCTGGGCTGCCCGCACTGGTAAAAACTATTTTAACACCCTCTTCTATTACCAAATCAATAAGTTTATCTACTTCGGGATATAGTAAAGGGATGTTAACGCCCCAAGGTTTGTCGGTGGCCTTTTTTATTTTGTTGATATGTTCTTTTAATACCTCTGGGTACATTGAGCCGGCACCTATAAGTCCTAAGCCGCCATGGTTGCTTACGGCAGCAGCCAGCTTCCAACCACTGCACCAGACCATACCTGCCTGTATAATGGGATATTTTATTTTAAATATTTGTGTTATTTTATTTTCCATTTTACATCTAAAATTTAACAGTGTGCAAAGATAAAATTTTTTAATGCCGAATCATTCTTTTGCGTAATTAAGGCGTTTATTGCCGGAATTAGAATTTTCGTCCCGTAAATTGAATAATTGTGGCACGAAACAAATCAAATGATAAACGTGTTTTTTACAGCGATCAAATGCATCAGTTAAATTACTTTTCGCATTTGTACGACCATAACCAAAATGTGGATAAGTTTTTAAAATGTCTTTGTGCCATTGGTACTTTGGACAATAAAACGCATCTGGAAGTTTTTAAAATTGTACGGGATGAATTGGGATATCCCTTGCCTTAAAAAGATAAATGCCCCCCTCCCTGCCTGCGGCAGACAGGAATCCCCCCGATAGGGGGAAGTAAGGAAAGCGAACTGCGTTCGCTTTGGGTATGACTGCAAATAAATAGAGAGTTTATCTTGTAGATTATATTCAGAATTGTAAAGATATGCTGCCTGTCCGGCTTTCGACGGAATAGCAAATTGGCGAACGGGGATAGTGTATTTTTAATCAAATAACCTGTCCCGTGAAGAATGAACGGGATTACCAATCGCATATCTCTCTATATTATAACCTAAGCACAATCCTTCAAAACTTTGGTGTATTTTTGTAACTATCTGAATGTTAGAATTTTTGCTTAGTCATGCAATTTGTGCTAACATGCTGGTAATATGGCGTTTGTAAATAAGTCTAATGTCTATTATCTAAAATCTAAGGATCTATTGACCTTTATAAACCAAATTAAAACTCAACAATTATCCCCAAGGTGGGCAACACGGTTCCGTTTTCGGTAAATATCTTGTCAAATTCGTAACGCTGTTGGTCGATATTAGCATCAGGGTTCGCAATGATGGGTTGACCGTTTGAATTAAGCTTCTGCACAAATTTAACGGGTTCTTTAATTTTATAATTGTATAAATTCTGAATATCAAAATACACTTCGAGCGACCATTTGTTGAACACATAACGTTTATCAACTCGTACATCCAATTGATGAAAGTTTTCTAGGCGTTCTGAGTTAAATCGGCTAAAATCCAGATACTCTTTTCCTGTTGCATTATAGGCTTGTACTAAAGTGGTGGTGTTTTCATCTACCGGTGTGTACGGTAAGCCACCTAAAAATCGCCACTTTATACCAAAATCCCAATTGTTTTTCAGCGATTTGTTGATGGTAGTGGTAAACAGGTGTTTACTATCCCACGAACTGGGTATATATTGACCCAATATGTTGGTGAATTCGCTTCGTACAAAGGTGTAGGCAGCAATAAAGCTATATCCTTTGGGCGATCTTTGGCGGGCCATTATTTCTAAACCATAGGCTTTTCCGCTTCCTGTTGGAATTACTTCCTCATCGCCAACAACCCCAAAATCGCCTCCTTTGCTGGCTATCGAGATGGAATCTTTGACCGAGATCGGGTAATCACCATAATCTTTATAAAAACCTTCCAAGGTAATTTTTGAGTAATTATTGGGTCGGAACTCCAGGCCGGCAACGTAATGATCGGCATAAATATAGCGTAAGTCGTTTTGCTTGTTTACGAGTGCTCCCTGCGTATTTCGATATCCCATGGTTGTAAGCGAAGGCAATTGATAATACCGACCCACATTTAAGTTAAGGAAAAAGGCAGGAGCCAGTTGTGCAGAGGCAGAAAAGCGTGGGCTAATTTGATTGAATGGATTGTTCATCCTATCCGAATAGGAAGCGCCATCCATTCGTACACCAAAAGAAAGGTTTATCCTATCCTCGAAAATGGGAAGACCCGCTGAAGCAAAAAGTCCATATTTAATAAAATCCAGCGTCGAGTTATAGTTTATTTCTCGGGGCTGTGAATTCAGAAAGTCTATACGATAAGTAGAATTTGAATAATGAGCCGCATCCAACGAAACGCCAGTGTTAAATCGGATATTACCTGCTTTTGTGTCCAGCTCGGTTCTGAATTTATTTTCGACTTCTTGCGATTGGTAATCATACGTCAAGTTTTCGGGTCGCTCAATATTATCACGATACTTAATGGCCTCGTTGTTCAAATGGCTACGACTGGCTATAACGGTCAAAAAGCTCTTACCAAAAAAATGTTTGTAATTGGTGCCTATGGTATAATTCCATTGTTTGTTAACAGGTAGATAAGAGAGTATATACTGATTGTCGGCGGTTTCGCTGGCTTTGCTGTTTAATTTAAAATCGTCGATAGCACCAAAGCCCAAAAAAGAGATTTCATTTTTTTCGTTTATCCGTGTTTTGGTTTTAAATTGAAAATCGGTAAAAGTGGGTAAAAATGGTAAATCCAATGCTTGAAACAAAAATTGGAGATAGGAGCGCCGTACAGAGGCAAAGGCAGTGGTTTTTTCCGACAGCGGCCCAGAAGCCGAAAAAGCGAGCTCACTTGCACCCAAAACCGCTTTAAAGTCGGCTTGGTCTTTGCTTCCATCTTTTTGCTTAAATTCCATGATTGAACTTAGTGCATTACCCCGTGCCGAAGGGAAAGCACTGGAATAAAAATCTACTTCGCGTATAAAATCTACGTTAAGTATGCCTACTGGACCTCCGGATGCTCCTTGCGTGGAAAAGTGATTGATGGTGGGTATTTCTATGCCATCTATGTAAAACTTATTTTCGGCGGGGCCACCGCCGCGCACGATGATGTCGTTACGAAATGAAACCGTGCTGCCAACACCCGGAAACGACTGAATTACTTTAGATATATCTCGGTTGGCACCTGCACTTTTTTCAATTTGATCGATACCAATGCGACGGAGTGAAACCGGGCTTTCCATTTTTTGGGCAAATGGCGATGATTTAACGGTTATTTCCGATAGGGTTTCCGTGGTTGGCTCCATCAAAATTTCAACGTAATTGGAGCGTATTTTTGAAATCATTATTTCCTCGGTAACCAAACTTTTGTATCCAACGAAAGAAAGTTGAAGCCGAACAAATTCCTTGTTGTTTATTTCTATTTCAAATTCTCCGTCAATATTTGTGGCGGTGCCATTGGTGGTATTGTAAACCACCATATTCACAAAGGGCAAAGGCGCATTGGAGTAGGCATCTTTAACCAAACCCTTTAATACCGGGTTTTGCGATAATAGCGCCGATGACAATATTAAAAGACTCGCTAAAATAAAATATCTTAGATGTAAAATTGATGTCATTGTTTAATATTTAGTTAGAATCATTAAACGTAAAATGGTAAAAATAGTTCAATAATTGAACACATGGGTATTTCGTTGAGAAATAAATATTGCATAAATTGTGCAGCTATAAAAATGGTACAATATAGATGGGAAAAGAAACAATCGTAAAAAAGTTCCTTGCTTGGAGAGTTAGATACGTGAGTAACAGGCAATTTATGATGATTTTAAGTGTGGTGGTAGGAATTGCTGCCTGGCTGGCTGCTGTAGTCATTAAAAAATCTGTTGGCTTTATCCATCACTTGGTTCAGGGCGTTATTTCCTTACAAGGTTTCGAATGGTTGTATTTGGTAGCACCTGGGGTGGGTATCCTGTTAACGGTTCTGTTTATCAAATTTGTAATTCGCCGACCAGTAAGGCACGGAATACCCAATGTACTCTACTCCATTTCCAAAAATAAGGGCGAAATGAATAGGCACAACATGGTATCGTCCATTATAGCCAGTTCATTAACCGTAGGTTTTGGGGGTTCGGTAGGGTTGGAGGGGCCAACCGTTTCAACGGGTGCAGCCATCGGTGCCAATTTGGGTAAGGCGTTGCATCTTAATTATCGACAAATTACCTTATTGTTGGGTTGTGCCTGTGCCGGGGCTATGTCGGCTATTTTTAAGGCACCCATTGCCGGAATTGTTTTTGCACTCGAAGTGATCATGCTCGACTTAACCTTGGTTTCGTTGGTTCCTTTGCTTTTGTGCTCTGCTTCGGCGGTGGTTGTGTCCTATCTTTTCTTGGGTCAAGAGGTGGTTTATCCTTTTGATATTGAGCATACTTACACACTAAAAGAACTGATGTTTTATGTGCTGCTTGGCTTGGCCTGTGGCCTTGTAGCTACCTACTTTACCCGCATGTACAAATATATCGAAAAGCTTTTCGAGAAGATACAAAACGGATGGAATAGGCTCCTTTTTGGCGCGCTTACGCTGGGTGTTTTAATGATTTTCTTTCCGCATTTGTTTGGTGAGGGTTACGAGGTGATTAACGGAGCCCTAAGGGGCGATTTATATTACCTGCACGATTTGGGCATTTTTGCGCACCTCAACGATAACTTCATCAACTTTGTAATTATCATGGTATTTACCATTGGTGTTAAGGTAATTGCTACATCGGTTACCTTTGGTGCCGGGGGAGTAGGTGGTATTTTTGCACCAACCCTGTTTATGGGTGCCAACACGGGCGTTTTGTTTGCCTCACTTATCAATCGTTTGGGTTGGGTAGAATTACCAGTGAAAAACTTTGCCCTTATAGGTATGGCGGGTCTTATTGCCGGAGTTTTGCACGCACCTTTAACGGGCTTATTTCTCATTGCCGACCTTTCGGGTGGATATAGCATGTTTTTGCCTTTGATGATTACCGCAACCATAAGCTATGTTACTGCTAAATCCTTTGAAGAACATTCGGTTTATACCCATCAGTTGGCCAAACGTAAAGAATTGCTTACACACGATAAGGATCAGAACGTGATGACCATGATGGATCTAAATAAATTGATAGAAACCGATTTTGCAGTTATACCACCCGATGCCACGCTGGGCGATTTGGTAAAGGTTATTTCAACCGCTCACCGCAACCTTTTTCCAGTGGTTGATAAAGCGGGCATGTTAAAAGGTATGGTCAAGATGGACGATATACGAGAAATTATCTTTAAGCCGGAAAAATATAAGGAAGTAAAAGTAAAGGATTTAATGTATATGCCCGAATACTTTATAAGCCCCGACGACCCAATGGAAGATTTGGTAGAGATGTTCCGTAAATCGTCGCGTTTTAATGTAGCGGTGATTGATAAAGGTAAATACCTGGGTTTTATTTCCCGCGCCAATGCTTTTACGGCCTATCGTAATCACTTAAAAATGCTTTCTTCGGGTTATTAAAAATGCTGTTGTAAGCCCCATAATTTTTTAGGTGGTTATAAAATAAAATTGCTGATGCTTTTTATTACAAAAAAAATGACGTTTTTATCCTTTTTACCCTGAATTTAGCCTACACATCTCCAAAACCACAAGTCTATCAACAAAATATGAATTAATCAGCAACTCCTTGAAATTCAATAGTTGATTACTTAAAACGCTGACATTACGGGTATTAAGGTATGCTAATGCTTTAATATGAGGATGAAAAAAATGAAAAAAAATTATTTTTGTCTTCGTTTAAAAAAGAGGGTGTGTGGTTTAAAAAAGAGGGTGTTTCATATGAAAAAGTCAATTTAATTTTGTTAGATATGGTAAGCAAATGACCGTGGTTGCTGCTGTGTATTTGGCTCGCATGTGAAATAAAATTATTTTTGTCATGTTAAAAAAATGTGAGTGAAGTTTAGCTGAAACAAAAATATACCTCCCTAAACCAAATAGTTCTAAACTATTGTTAAGAGACTGTCGCAATACCAAACCGCGACAGTCTTTTTTATTTGGTCACATTGGTTTCAATTTATCTTACCTTTGCAAAAAATATTAATATGACTCTTAAATCCATATATATTCCGCAAATAAAAGATATAATTGCAGCATCGGAACGGCTAAAGGGTGTGATAAAGCGAACACCTTTAGAGTTAAATACTACCTACTCCGAAAAGTACGAGGCCAATATTTATTTTAAGCGGGAAGATCAACAAGTGGTGCGTTCCTACAAAATACGGGGTGCTTATAATAAGATGGCATCCATGCCTTTGCAGGATATTAGGTGTGGTATTGTTTGTGCCAGCGCGGGTAATCATGCTCAAGGAGTGGCTTTGTCGTGTTTTATTTTAAAGGTAAAGGGAACCATATTTATGCCCACCACTACGCCCTCCCAAAAAATAAAAAGGGTAAAAACATTGGGTAAGGAGTGGGTTGAAGTGGTGTTGGTTGGCGATACTTTCGACGATGCCAATAGTGAAGCATTAAGCTTTAGTGCGCAAAACCAATTGTCATTTATTCCGCCTTTCGACGATAAAAAAGTGATTGAAGGGCAAGGAACCATTGGTATTGAAATTATGGAGGATTTGCCAAAGGTGAATTTTGTATTTATACCCATTGGCGGAGGTGGTCTTACTGCGGGGTTAAGTACTTATATTAAACAGACTTCGCCAAAAGTTAAATTGATAGGCGTTGAGCCCGAAGGAGCGGCAGCCATGAAGCAATCTATCCAGAAGAACGAAATAGTTACGCTATCCGAAATAGATAATTTTGTGGATGGAGCCGCGGTCCGTCGCCCGGGCGATTACACCTTCCCGATATGTAAGAAATATCTCGATGATATTACAACAGTGCCCGAAGGCAAAGTTTGCACCAAAATATTAGAACTTTATAACAACGAGGCCATTGTTGCCGAACCGGCCGGGGTTTTATCGGTGGCGGCACTGGAGCAATATAAAGAGGAGATAAAAGGTAAAAACGTGGTGTGCATCATAAGTGGAGGCAATAATGGTATTACCCGTACTGAAGAAATTAAAGAGCGCTCGCTGTTGTACGAAGGGTTGAAGCACTATTTTATCGTTCGTTTCCCCCAGCGGGCAGGTGCCTTAAAAGATTTTGTGAACGACATTTTAGGACCCAACGACAATATTGTCCATTTTGAATATTCAAAAAAAATAAACCGTGAGAAGGGTCCAGCCTTGGTGGGCATTGAATTAAAGGATCCTGCTGATTTTGAGCCTTTAATGGAAAGAATGAAAGCCCGTAATTTTTTTGGGGAATACCTAAACGATAATTATAATTTGTTTGAGTATTTGATGTGATTGACCTTTATGCATGAATTTAAAGCAAAATTTGGATGTGAGGTATAAAAATAACATTTTTAAAGTGCTTAATTTTTATTTCAATCCCAGAATTTTTTACATAAAATGAAAAAGATAGTTGCCAAGTTTGGAGGTTCTAACCTCAAGAAGAAAGAAGATATACAAAAATTGCTAAGAGTAATAAAAGCCTACGACAGACCTATGGTAATCGTAGTGTCGGCTTTTTATGGTATCACCAACCATTTGATACAATCGATGGCAGAGGTTAAAAAGGATGAGAGTCATATTGAAATATTGGCCCGTTTTTTAAGGGAACTCAAGTCCGAAGCCATCATGGAGAACTTTGAGGACAAACATTGGCAGGATAAGACATTGCAGGGGGTGGAAAGTCGGATTAGAGAATTAAGTAGATACTTGACAGGCATCCATTATATTGGCGATGTACCCAATTTTGTGGAAGATGTGATATTGAGCTATGGAGAGCGTTTGAGCTCTTTGGTAATTACTAATATTTTGCAGAGCCATGGCATACATGCCGAAGAAGCTTTGCCCGAGGACATGCCCTTGCTCACCGATGGAGAGTTTGGCAATGCCACGGTAGATTACGATTTGGCAGCACCTCATGTGAAAGAACGGTTGAAGGAAGATAAAATATATGTGGTGCCCGGATTTTATGGCGTATCCGAAAATGGTAAGGTTACTTTACTTGGTCGTGGTGGTAGTGATTACTCGGCTGCGGCCATAGCCCGTTGCCTCGATGCCGAATCGCTGGATGTTTGGAAAGATGTGGATGGCTTTATGAGTGCCGATCCCAAATTAGTTGCATCGCCTAAGCGTATCACCAGCCTATCGTATGCAGAAGCAGCAGAGCTATCCTATTTTGGAGCCAGTATATTGCATCCACGCACCGTAGAGCCCCTCAAGGAAGTGGGCATCCCCATACACATTGGAAATATAGATGCTTTCAATGGGAAAATTGAGCCTCGAACCATTGTGCAAGCTGCCGAGACGATAAGTGAGCAAATAATAAAGAGTGTGACTTACAGTGACGATTTTGGTTTGCTTAAATTACGGGGTGCCGGGGTAGGGTTAAAACGCGGTGTATTAGCCAAGGTTACTGTTGCGCTCGATAGAGCTGGCATTAATATAAAATCCGTCATCACCTCGCAGGTGGTCATCAACTTGTTGCTTGCAGCCCGTGATGTTAAACACGCCTATAAGGTAGTGGAAGATTTGGAGCTGTCGGCTATAACCGAGCTTATCGCCATTGAGCAAATATCTACCATAGCTGTGGTTGGCGAAGGTCTGCTTGAACATCCGGGTGTGGCCGGTCGCTTGTTTATGGCGTTGGCCAAAGAAAAGATAAACATACGTATGATCGTGTCGGGCGCATCGACGGTGGCCAGCTACTTTATGGTGGCTCCTGCCGATAGGGATGCTGCCATAAAAGCTATCCACCAAGCGTTTTTTGATTGAAGTCCTTCATAAAAATGGTTATTTACACAGAAAGTCATAGGAGAAAGTGTGTAACCAAACAAAAAGTCCTTTGTAAAAATGTAACATTCTGCATAAAGTCCTTTGAGAAAGTGTATATTTGTCTTTAAAGTTATTGAGAAAAGAGTATTTGTATGAGAAGGACAATCATAAAGCATTTGGAGAGGTGGAAAACTAAATCAACAAGAAAGCCATTATTAATCAAAGGGGCGCGGCAAGTTGGAAAGACCTGGTTGATGAAAGAATTTGGAAATATGAGTTACGACCAAATTGCCTATGTTAACTTCGAAAGTTCTCAAGTTCTTAAAAATCTATTTGAGCTTGATTTTGATATTTCACGTATAATAATGGCCGTTGAAATAGAAACAGGTGTTAGCATAAATGCTGAAAACACCTTAATTATTTTTGATGAAATTCAAGAAACGGAACGGGGAATAACTGCACTAAAATATTTTTTTGAGAATGCACCACAATATCACATTATGGCGGCTGGATCTCTTTTGGGGGTATCTTTCCATAAAGGCGTCTCTTTTCCTGTGGGTAAAGTAGAATTCTTAGATTTGTACCCGTTAAATTTCAGCGAATATTTACTAGCTTTAGAAGAGGATAAGCTTTTGCATGCCTTGGAAAAGAAAGATTGGCAATTAACAAACAGCTTTAAAGTAAAATATATAGAACTTTTAAAACAATATTATTTTATTGGAGGAATGCCCGAGGCAGTTACTACGTTCATTCGTACCAAGGATTTTTCTGAAGTGCGACAAGTACAAGATAATATTCTCAGAGCTTATGAACAGGATTTCTCTAAATACGCGCCTTATGATATAGTACCTAGGATTAGAATGCTGTGGAATGCAATACCTTCACAGTTATCTAAGGAAAACAAAAAGTTTATATTCAGTGCGCTAAAAAAAGGAGCTCGTGCAAAAGAGTTTGAGTTAGCGCTATCGTGGTTGATTGATTGTGGTTTGATTTATAAGATTAGTAGGATATCTAAGCCAAGTATTCCATTAAATGCTTATGTAGACTTCGGCGCATTTAAATTATTTGTTTTGGATGTGGGCTTGTTGGCTGCAATGGGAAGTATAGATGTGAGAACTTTGCTTAAAGGCAATGATATATTTACTGAGTTTAAAGGCGCGATAACTGAACAATATGTCCTTCAGCAGTTGATGTCTATTGATGGAATAAACATATATTATTGGTCGGCGGATAATGCTATGGCTGAACTGGATTTTGTGGTGCAAAGCAATGGTAAGATTATTCCGATAGAGGTAAAGGCCGAAGAAAACTTGCAGGCCAAGAGTTTGAAGTCATATTATTCAAAATATCCCCAAACTAAAGCGGTACGTTCATCTATGTCCGATTATCGGGAGGAAGATTGGTTGATAAACCTACCCTTGTATGCCGTTAGTTTGTTGCCTGAACTAAATCTTTAAAAAATGTTTGTATCATTTTTCTCCATCACCTTATCAAACCTACTGTCCATGCATACGCTCAAATCCGTGGTGATAAACTTCCCCTTATAAAATAAACTAAAAATAGTGGCCGGGGTGGGGGCTGATTGTGCTTGTTCCATGGTTTCCAATTTGATTATTTTTAGCGGTAGCTTTCTTTTTTCTGCAGTTGCTGTCAACGAGGTTCGTACATGGAAATCGGTAAACGGACAGCGGTTGGAATAATAAACCACCAATCCTTCTTTATCCTTACATTCACCACTTAGCACAGTATCCTTAAACCTTGGGTTTGCGGCCTCTGCGTTTATCTTTTTCACCAACAGACTAAATCCCGACGGTAATTTCTGGCAGGTTTCAAACCCTTGTTTTATCAACCATTTGGTATCGCTCATTTAGTACCTACTACCGTAATCAGTCCATTTTTTCCCTGTTTCCTGGCGTCTTCCATGGCCATCCGAAGTAGTTCTTTACCATATCCCTTTCCCTTGTATTGCCCCGAAACCCAAAAGCAGTTTATTAACAAATAGTTTGGTGCATCCACTGGAGCCCAACCTTTTTCCGCCGGCACGTATTCTATAAATACTTTGGCACGAGCATCTAAGCGTCGGAATACATATCCATTGTCAAACTCTTTTTTGAGCCAATCTTTTTTTAGCTGATAGCCTTCACCACATTTTTTATCCGAAATAGCACAGCATATATGTTCGCTATCTATGTTGTTGGGCGATAGTTGTAATATATTTTTCATGGGAGATTGATTTATGTTTATTGTAATTTGTGTTTCGTTATTTTTTCTTTTTCTCTTTCAATAAATTCTTTTAATTTGTTTGTTTTTTTTCCTGTAATTACACTAAAATCGTCCGAAATTCTAGGTTCTTTTTGAAGCCTGGGTAGGAAATGAAGTATGGTTATAACAAGTGCAAAACCATTGGATGCTCCTTCCTTTTTTTTCTTAAAGAAAAAACTAAGGGGGTTAATATTTTTAAAGCTAATGTTAACTCCAGTTATTTGGCTCATAAGGTCTGTTACCTCCTGAAAGCTTCTATTCTCTGTACCGGTGATTTCGTAGGCTCTGTTTTGATATTTATCAAATGATTTTATCAGTATGGCTGTGACCTCGCCAATATTTTTAACGTCTATCCAGTTAAACTTGGCCTGACCCGCAGGGAGCGTAATGGATTGATTTTTTAATATTTCAGGAAGTAAGGTGGTTGTTAGGTTTTGCATAAAATAACTGGGGCGCACAAAAATGTACTTGAATCCCATTTGTACAATCAGGTGTTCAATTTTATGGTGAGGGATGACTTTACTTTTCTCAACCCCTTGTACAGATAGGAATATCACTTTCGTGATTCCATTTTTTTTGGCAGCTACCAAAAGAGGTTTGAAATATTTATCCACCTGCGAAATGTGCGGCGGACGAAGCAGAAAAAGCACGTCTATATTTTTAAATGCAGTGTTAAACGAACTCTCATCTTCAAAGTCAAAACCTGTGAACGACAGGTTTCCATGGTTAGGCAATATCTTTTTAGCGTTTTCGATATTTCGTACAGCCGCAATAATTTCTGATTCATTGCAGGTTTCGCTTAGGTAATAAATAACTTCTTCTCCTATATTTCCTGTTGCTCCTGAAATAAGTATCCTTTTCATTTTTTAAACTATCTAATTTGTGTTATTCATTTTTAAACTTGCTTCCTAAGCTATTCATCGCCTCTACCCACGCATACTATGTTTTTTTGCAATATGTTACCTTCTTCATCTATCAGCGTTATCTGATGCCCACCAATGGTGGGTTCTATGGCCATTTGGTGTACAAAACTTGTTTCGCCCAGATACGCATTGTCGAGATGCCAAAAAATGGTGGACGAAGAATTACGATGGGCCACTTTTAAAACTACTGCTTGCGTTTGTCCGTCGATACCCACCGGCAAATAGAGCTTGTTGGTGTTTTGAGGATATATAAACTCCATTACCTGCGCCTGCAATGGTGAACAATCCTTATGAATAGGCGGAAGTTTTTGGTACAGCGGATGGTTTTGGCGGTAATACCACTCCATCACCGGAGGCAACACAAACCATGGGGTATGTTGCATTTTAGCAATGGGATAGCAATCGGAATGCACCCTGAATCTGCCCGTCTCGTCTAAATGAATTAATTGATGATAAGGACAAATATCTGATTTTTGACCTTGAGCAGGAATGTACATTGAATCTACCGGGCAGTTAGGGCCAGCCTTGAAGCCTGAGGTAATGCAGACAGCAGTTTTTAGCATATCGTCGTAGGGAGGCTCAAACCACGAAGTTCTGGGCAGATGCCGAAAGATATCGAATAGGATAGGGCCAGCCGTTGAACCGCCCACAATTCCCGGCCTGCCTTCTCCAGTTGCATTTCCTGCCCATACGGCTACCACATATTCCGGCGTTATTCCTACGGCCCAAGCATCGCGATAGCCAAAGCTGGTTCCCGTTTTCCATGCTATTTTCCTGCTCGATAAAAACATTTTCCAGCCTGCCTCTTCATCCGGGCGGTTAACATCCGTTAAAGCATCAAAGGTGTGATAGATGGCACCTGCTCCGTAAACAGGGTAAAATTTGGAAAGACTCCCCCTTGTTAGGTTCTCCTCACTAAATAAAATAGGCTTCTGAAATTCATTTGAATAATACTGGCTGTTATTTTTTCGATAGCTATTTAAGGTCCGTGCCATGGAAGCATAAGCTCCCGCAAGCTCAAATAAAGTGGCTTCCGCACCGCCCAAAATAAGGGAGAGACCGTAATAATCCGGGTCGCTTTTGACCGTTGTGAGGCCAGTTTTTTGTAGCACGTTGCAAAAGCGGCCAATGTCGAACTGCTCCAGCATTTTTACCGAGGGTACGTTCAGCGAACGGCTTAGTGCTTCATTGGCTGGTACTGCTCCGGAGTAGGTACGGTTATAATTTTTTGGTGCAAAATTTTTGTAGTAGGTTGGTATATCAGCTACCAGTGAGGTGGGTAATAAAATACCATCTTGCAAGCAGGCAGCATACAAAAAGGGTTTTAAAATGCTACCAGTACTCCTAGGTGCCTGAATAATATCCACATGGTTTTGATGGAATTGTTGTTTTATAGGCTGTGTGTTTCCGCAATAAGCCAATACTTTGCCACTTTTTACATCTACCACGATGGCAGCCACATTATGAATTTCGTTTAAACGCAATTTGCGATGGTGTATATCAATCGTGCGGTTAACCCTCTGCTGCAAAGTGTTTTCAATGCTGAGATGGTAAATCTCCCCTTCCTGCTTTTTTCGGCATAAATCCAAGAGATGAGGGGCGAGTTGTGGTAAGGGGTACGGATGGTCGGGAATGGCTTCATCTACCGAGAGGGAATAGGTTAATGAATCTATCTTGTTATTATCCAAGAGCTTTTTAAGCAGACGGTTGCGCTTTTTAAAAAGTAGCTCTCGGTTCTTTCCGGTGTGTATTAAGCCAGGTGCATTGGGTAATACAGCCAGCATAGCGCTCTCTGCCCATGAAAGTTGGTGTGGCGCACGTTGAAAATATCGCCATGATGCGGCTTCCAGCCCTACCACGTTACCGCCAAAAGGCGCATGGGTAGCATAAAGCGATAATACTTCGGCTTTGGAGTGCGTTATTTCCAAACGTAAGGCCTGAACACTCTCCACGACTTTGTTCCAAATAGTCCGCCTGCGTTGGGTGGCTAAACGCACTACCTGCATGGTAACGGTACTGCCCCCACTCACTACCTCACCCCGTGATATATTTTGCCATAACGCCCTCACCATCGAAACAGGATTTACCCCTGGATGACGGTAAAAATAAGCATCCTCAAACTGAAGCAAGCTAATAGTAAATTTGGCGGGAACAGAGTCGCCTTCAGGAAAACGCCATTGACCGTCGGTGGCAATATGTGCCCCCAGTAAGTTGTTGCTGTAGTCGTAGATAACCGTTGAATAACCCACTTTAAAAAGAGGAAAAGAAACGGAAAACAAAAATAAAAGAGCGGTTAAGCCTAAAAAAACAAGTAGATAAGTTTTTTTGTTTGTAAGTTTTTTAAGTCCCCAGTTCATTTATATGACGGCATTTTTTTCAAAAATAAGAATTAATTAACGATGTAAAGTCAAATATCATTATATTCGAAATCAAAAATGAAATTTTTAGGCAACTTGATTTGGCTCCTATTCGGTGGTTTTATGATTGCACTCGAATATTTTGTGGCGAGCATACTATTAATGATAACCATTATTGGGATACCTTTTGGGGTACAAACCCTAAAATTGGCTAGCTTGGCTCTATGGCCTTTTGGTAGAGAGGCAGTTCCGGGATACCGCGCATCGGGTTGTTTATATACCCTTATGAATATAATTTGGATTTTGATGGCTGGTGTTTGGATTGCCCTGTCGCATTTATTTTGGGGAATTGTCCTATGCCTCACAATTGTTGGAATACCCTTTGGGATGCAACATTTTAAAATGGCATCCGTAGCATTAACACCTTTTGGACGGGATGTGAGATTTAGGTATTGAAAATATATAAAAGTGTCCGCAGCTATTTTTTAATAAAAACTATCTGTAAAGCTTTAATTAATAGTAAATGAAATATTGGCCACTTAGAAAATATAGTATAGAGATTCCTTATGGATCTTCTCGATTTAAGGAAATGATTACTATTGAACTTTCGAATAATAGAAAAAACGAGAAAAGTTTTTTTAAGACTAGTAAAACAACTTTTAAAGGTCAAGTGGGGAATGGAAATTTTGAATTATATAGACGTGGATTTGGTAATGTAACAATGATACCAAATGTTAAGGGTCATATCATAGATGCTTTAGATGATAAATCTTCAATAATAGAGCTGAGAATAAATTATAATACAATTACTAAAGTATTTCTTGCATTGTGGTTTAGTCTTGTTACGATCGTTTTTTTACTTTCCCTCATTAATGCTTTATTATACTGGAGATTTAATATCGGAATACCTGTTTCCATAGGGATGTTTTTAATTGCATATGGAATGGTTATGTTAATATTCTCGGAAGAAGTAAAAACAATTAAAAGATTCTTCTATTCGAAATGGTATATTAGAATTAATTAAAAAATGGTTGCTATATTCTGAAAAATAATCATTACGTGAGGATCGATTATTATTGCTATGTTTCCCTCTCTGCGCCGGACAGCTTGTCAGTCACAAACGGGACATTGAATACCTATAAATGCAAAAAAAATAAATGAAATGAAAAACTTTATGAATAAGCTATTTAAAGCCCTGGGCGTATTTATTTTACGTTATGGATTGGGATTGGTAATAATTTGGTTGGGTTTTTTAAAGTTTAAAAACTCTGAAGCCGATTATACCTATCAACTTATTTCGGGCGGTTATCTGTCTTGGGTGCTGCAGTATTTAACACCTTATGCCCTAAACCAAATTGTGGCCTATCTGCAAATAGTAATTGGTGTGCTCATCATGCTCAAGCCTATTTCCCGTTCCCTTTCGTTTTGGGGCGGTTTGGCAGCGGTCATCATGCTGTTGTTTAGTGTTTCTATGCTTTTTACCAGTAATGTGGTTTGGCAAACAGGTTATGGTTTTCCCGAACTCTCTAAAGTTGGACAAACTATTTTAAAAGATTTTGTTTTGTTCGGTGCAGCAGCCTGGTGCGTGGGCGATAGCATTTAACGATACTATAAAATTTTAAACTATCAGGATTAAGAGTTACTAAATGTCTATATGCAAAAATTTTAATATTTCCTGCTTAGTCGGAACAAGTTGTACTAATAGTCTATTTATCTATTATCTAACAGTCTAATATCTATTTTAAAAGAATGAAACGAGCCATGAGAGTCTCCTCACACAAAGGGGGAATGATTGTAATGGCGAGTTCCCCGCCTACCGGCTGGCAGGCATGTGGCAAAAAAAATAAATTATAAACACATGAAACGAGCCATGAGAAAAATTTCTCACAAAGGGGAATGATTATTTTCTGGCGAGTTCCATATGGCAATTGAAAGAAAATATAAACATATGAAAAGAGCTTGTATATTTTGTGCTTCGAGCACGCAAACCGACAGCGTGTATAGAGATGCTGCAGCTGAGTTAGGTGAGGTGTTGGTAAACCATGGTTGGGGTATCAACTATGGAGGAGGAGCCGTGGGTTTAATGGGTGCTATTGCCGACAGGATGTTAGCTCGTGGAGGAGATGTGAAGGGGATTATACCCCGTTTTATGGTAGAGGTAGAGTGGGAGCATAAAGGCGTTAGTAATATGGTGCATGTGGATACTATGGCACAGCGTAAGACACTTTTGATTAAAGATGTGGATGCGGTGATAGCCATGCCCGGGAGCATTGGCACAATGGAAGAGCTGTTTGAAGTACTATCCAACAAAAAGCTGGGTTTATTTGATAAGCCGGTAATTTTGCTGAATACCAAAGGTTTTTTCGATCCACTAATTCTGATGCTCAATAAAATGATAGATGAGCATTTTATGCGACCTCAGCATGGCGAACTTTGGGTTTCGGTTGAACATCCCGAAAATGTTATCCCAGCCATTGAAGCTTCAAAGACATGGAACAATAATCCTTTAAAGTTGGCGGTAATGTAACCTTATGTGGCTTAAACCAAACTAATTATTATTTTTGCACTAAAGCACAAAAGGGATTCAATGGATCGAACAAGAATAAGCGAGCTAATACAGAGCCAGGACACGATAAAGATTAATCAACAAAACATCTTGTTGCAGGTGCCTAAAGTGGAGAGGTTTCAATTGGAAGCTCCAAAGTCCATTATGGCCATTCCGGATGTGCCCGAGCGTTTTCAAAAACCAATAGTACGTGTTAAAGCTCCTGAAAAGCTTTTTGTTCCATCATCCGAAGATTCCCTTCAATTTAATTTAAAAACAAGTACTACTCAGGAACAAAGTATTATTAAGAATACCTTGGTGCGTGATTTTCTGCAAACTGTTCCCGACAGCGCACAAAGCTTTATACAAGATTCAGTATTAGTGGCCATGCCAGAGGGTATGGCAGACTCCTCGTTTGTTGCGGGTAAAGCAGATACCTTATACATAATGGGTGATTTGCCTATCCACGAAGAGGTGAATCCTTTAGACAGTTCGCAACAAAGTATTTTACAGTTGGAGAATGAACTGCCGATAAAGGATGCAGAGTACTCTAAAGATATTTTAACGGTTTTATTGCTATTGTCGCTTGCTGTTACGGGTATAATCCGACTGACTAATTTTAAGTATTTGCAAGAGATATTTTCATCCGCTATTTCTGGCCAAAAAGCCCGAAACATGATAAAAACAGATAGTGTTAGAAACCGGAATGCCAGTTTTGTATTAAATGCTTTGTTTCTGTTCAATACATCTCTTTTTATTTATGAGTATATCCATTTTAAAAATATGTATACCGCTTTAAATGATAGCATGTTTTTAATACCGGTTATAATGGCTTTTCTGCTTGTGTTTGTTGCAATTAAGCTATTGTTATACCGTTTTGTGAGTTTTGTTTTTGAGTGTGAGCAAGAGACCAGAGAATATATGTTTTACAGCACGCTTACAAATAAAATATTTGGCTTGTGTATTTTACCTGTTATCTTGTTTGTACCTTATGTTGAGGAGAGTGCGCATACACTTCTTTTTAATACGGGGTTGGGAATCTTCATTTTAATTTACATAATACAGTTATTTCGTGGATTTTCAATTATTTTGAGAGATGTGTCTTCATTGTTTTACTTGTTTTTGTATCTTTGTGCGCTAGAAATTTTGCCTTTTGTAATTGTATATAGCGCAATTGTTCATTTACACTGGGCATAAAGTTAACTAATAACCTACGTCTTGAAAATTAAACGAATATTGGTTTCTCAGCCAAAACCTGCAACAGAAAAATCTCCGTATTTTGAATTAGCAGATAAAAACAATGTTAAAATTGATTTTCGTCCGTTTATTCAAGTAGAGAGCATTCCTACTAAAGAATTTCGCACACAAAAAATTAACTTACTCGACTACACTGCGGTAGTATTTACCAGCAGAACTGCAATAGATAATTATTTTAGGGTGGCCGAAGAATTAAGAGTTGTTGTGCCCGACTCGATGAAGTATTTTTGTATTTCGGAAGCTACAGCTTATTATTTGCAAAAATATATTGTTTATCGAAAAAGAAAAATCTTCCATTCAACCGGAAAGTTTAGTGATTTGGTTGATGTAGTAAAAAAGCATAAAGACGAAAATTATTTGGTACCTCTTTCTGATATTCACAAGCAGGAGATACCCGACTTACTGGATAAAAACAAGATTAATTATACAAAAGCGATTCTGTACAGAACCGTAAGCAGTGACTTAAGCGACCTAGAAGCTTTTGATTACGATATATCGGTGTTTTTTAGCCCCTCGGGCATAGCTAGTTTGTTACAAAATTTTCCTGGATGGGATCAGAAAGAAACTATAATAGCATCCTTTGGACCGGCCACGGCTAAAGCAGTAACGGAGGCGGGTTACCGCCTCGATATTCAGGCTCCAATGCCCCAAGCCCCTTCTATGACTATGGCACTGGAGCTTTTTATTAAAAAGCACAATAAAAATAACAAGTAGATTATCAAAATGAAAAATAGAAAAAGGGCATTTTACAATGCCCTTTTTTTCGCCATACAAACAGCACATGATGCCCCACGAATCATTTACTTTTCCTAAAAATGAAAGATTGTGCAGCCATACGGTAATAGAACTGTTATTTGCCGAAGGGGCTTCTTTCGTGTGCTATCCGTTCCGGGTTATTTACTTACCTACCCAATTACCACAGGATGTGCAGGTACAAGTAATGTTTAGCATTTCGAAAAAGAGATTTAAACGAGCCATGCATCGTAATTTGTTGAAACGCAAATGTAGAGAGGCATACCGCTTAAATCGGAAAGAATTTATGGAAGTGCAGCGCCAAAGTGATCAACAAATTGCATTTGCCATGGTTTATATTTCAAGTGAACAGTTATCCTATTCAAAAATATGCAAGGGCATGATAAAATCCTTGAGTAAATTGAACCAGCAACTACAACATACCAAAGGCAATGATACTATTGAGTAAGTACTTCGGATATTTAAAGGCTGCAATTGTTTTTATTTTAATTCTGCCAATAAAATTCTATCAATATGCCCTATCGCCTATGTTGGGTTCATCGTGTCGATATACGCCCACATGCTCCACTTATAGCATACAGGCACTTAAAAAACACGGCCCACTAAAAGGAAGTTATCTGGCTATAAAAAGGATACTGAGCTGTAATCCTTGGGGAGGCCATGGGCACGATCCGGTTCCGTAGGTAGAATTATTAAATAGGATCGATCTTTTGTGTAAATACCATCTTTATTAAATCATCATGACCTTTAAACTCATGCTTACTTTTTTCATATTTTCAACAAAATAGGCTTAGTTAAAGTTAAAAAGCTTATTTTCGTAGGTTAAACAATACATTAAAATGGATTCGACAAGACAAAGCAAAATATCGAGATTGCTGCTACGCGAACTTAGCGAAATGCTAATGCGCGAAGCAAAACATTGGACTTTAGGTACAATGGTTTCAGTTTCTAAAGTACGTATATCGCCAGATCTAGCGCTGGCTAAAGTATATATCAGTATATTTCCTTCCGATAAAAAAGAAGAGGTGTATAAAGAAATTAACGACAATCTATCCGGAATGCGCCGTTTCCTTGGCTTGCGCATTGGTAAACAGATGCGAATAGTACCTAATCTACAATTTTTCATTGACGACTCGTTGGATTATATCGATAACATCGACCGCCTTTTAAAAGACTCCTAATGCAATACGATCCTATTAAAAAAAGTTTGGGCAAGGTGTTCAATGTCTCACCTTGGTCGCGTATTTTGTTCTATAAATTATTGGACTTGCTGTTGCTGCGATCGTGGCATATTCGGAAGGAAATCAAAGCCTGGAGCAAAAAAGTGAGTGGCGACATAAAAATATTGGACGCAGGTTCGGGTTTCGGACAGTATGTGTATTATCTCTCTTCGAAAAATAAAACCTGGGATATTACAGGCCTCGATGTTAAAACAGAGCAGATAGCGGATTGCAATTCCTTTTTTGCGAAGATAAACCGCAGCGACCGTGTTAGGTTTGCTTATGCTGATTTAACTAAATTTGACCAAGAAGAAATGTACGACTTGGTTGTTTCAGTGGATGTGATGGAGCATATAGAAGATGACGAAGGTGTTTTTAGGAATGTTTACAAAGCCATGAACCTCGGCGGTATGATGCTTATTTCTACCCCCAGCGATCAGGGAGGTTCAGATGCCCATCATCATGAACATGAACACCAGGATGGTGTAACAGGATTTATCGACGAGCATGTGCGTGATGGATATAATATGCAGGAGATTATCCAAAAGCTTAAAAAAGCTGGTTTTAAAGATGTGGACGCCCGATATTCCTATGGCTGTCCCGGAAGTATATCCTGGAAATTGTCTATGAAATATCCCATCACTATGCTCAATGTATCCAAAGTATTTTTTATACTACTGCCATTTTATTATTTGCTTACTTTCCCTATTTCTATGGTTTTAAATATTTGGGATGTACGGGGGCATCATAAAAAAGGTACGGGGTTGATAGTGAAGGCGTTTAAGTAATTCTTTCTAAACTAAAGACTAAAAAAAGATGAAAAAATCGATCGCGAATTTTAAATCAGTTTCAAAACCAATGCAACGTTTTTGGGGGATAATGATTGTGTTTTTTATTATAGTTTTAGCTAAATGTGGTTTCCATTTCGGCGTTTGGTTAAAAACAATATTATAGCATCATTTTTTAAACATTTAGTATGTATAATTAAGAAATCGTCAGTTTGATTTATATCATCTTGAAATGCAATTTGTAATTATATGGCCTTAATCTATGAAACTCATCATACAAATAGCGCTCAAGTTTCTTTTCGGTAAAAAGTCGAAGGGAATTATCAATACCATCTCCACTATTTCTATTGTTGGGGTTGGTGTGGGTTCGCTTGCCTTGCTGATAGTGCTTTCCGTCTTTAATGGCTTGCACGGATTAATTGGCAGTCTTTATGGTTCCTTCGACCCCGATTTTAAAGTAATTGCCGCCGAGGGCAAACTTTTCTCCATCGATTCACTAAATATCCAAGAAATACGCAACTTGGAGGATGTTCTTCAGGTTTCGCCAGTAGTACAGGATAATGCACTTCTTAAATATAACCAACGTATGGTAACGGGTATGGTGATGGGTGTCGATACTACTTTTTCGCAGGTAAGCCGTTTGGATTCTATTATTATTGATGGTAAATTTAATATCAAAGATGATTTTGGTTACGGTGGAGCCATCGGCTTTGAGCTTGCCGACCAACTGAACGTGCGACCCACGTTTATGACTCCCTTGGCAATTTATGTTCCTCAACGAAACAAAAAAATTAGTCTTAGCATGCCATATGAGGCTTTTAACACCGATTATGTGCATCCCAAAGGCATTTTTATGGTTAAGCAAAAAGAGTATGATTCGCAATACCTCATTATAGATATTGAGCTGGCTCGCAGATTATTTGAATATAAACCCAATGAGCTTAGCTATTTGGCAATTGGCCTTAAACCAGGTGCCTCTGTGGAGGGGGTGCAACGAAAAATAGAAGAAATAGTGGGTAAGGCCTATCAAGTTAAGAACAGACAGCAGCAACATGCCAGTTTTTATAAAATGATGGGGGTCGAAAAGTTGATGTCCTATCTTATTCTTTGTTTTATTTTGATTATAGCAACCTTTAACTTGATTGGTACCATGTCGATGCTCATTTTTGATAAGAAAGAGGGTATCAAAACACTAAAGAGTATAGGTGCCGATAAAAAAATGATTACCCGTATCTTCCTGGTAGAAGGATGGTTGATTTCGCTCATTGGTGTTATATCAGGAGTTGCTTTAGGTGTTATCTTGGTGTTGGCGCAAGAGTATCTGGGGCTTATAAAATTTGCAGGTGGCGGTAACTTTGTGGTAGATGCCTATCCTGTAAAACTTCTTTTGTCCGATATTGTTATCACTGTAGTAACGGTTAGTTCCATTGGTTTTCTGGCTACCATGTATCCTGTAAAAGTAATTGTGCGCAACTATTACGATGAAGCAAAGTAGATGTTAAAAAGCACTGCTTTTTTTCGTTTGTATGTACATGTCTCTTGATACTTTCCGCTAAGGCTGGATAGTTTATATGTTAATAATCAAACTTTTACACTCATGTCTTGATACTCATATCTTGATACTTGATTCTTGTGTCTTGATACTAATTTCTGAAAATGATGAAGAAAACAGCTATTATACTTGGAGCTACAGGTTTAACAGGAAGTTTGCTCTTAAATAAATTGGTACAGGATGAAAGTTATGCCAGTATTAAACTTTTCTCGCGAAAATCAACTGGTATCAGTTCACCCAAAATCAAGGAATTTATTGGCGACGTACTTCATTTAGATGATTTTAAAGAGGACTTTATGGCCGATGTGGTATTTTGCTGTATTGGTACTACCGCAGCAAAAACCAAAGATAGAGCGCTTTATAAAGCCATAGATATGGGCATACCCACAAAGGCGGCTCAACTTTGCAAGTTAAACAGCATCCCTGTTTTTATAGTTGTTTCGGCCATGGGAGCTAATGCCAGTAGTCATATTTTTTATAATCGCACGAAAGGTCAAATGGAGGAAGCCGTTTTGAGCCAACAAATACCTGTTACGCATATTTTAAGACCATCTCTTATAATTGGCAATCGACCCGAAAATAGAATGGGAGAGAAAGTGGCTGCATGGATGATGAAAATACTGAACCCTTTATTTGTTGGTAAACTTAAAAAGTACCGTTCCATTAAAGCTGAAAGCATAGCTACGGCCATGCTCTTGCTGGCTAAAACAAAAAGTAAGATACCCGTAATTGTTGAATCAGATAAGATTCAACAAATAGCAGAGAACGACAGGAAATAACAAGCTATCCCAAATTCCTTTAAAAACCAATGGTTAATGCTGGACTTTTAATCTCATCGGTATTTGCTTTTTATCTATAAAATAGTCAAATTCGACAAAGTATTTTTTTAATTGTATCAAAATAGCCTATTTTTAGATCATATATGGTAATAAAAATACTGGTCAAAAATATTTTAAGGTCATGAAACGAGCCATGAGAGTTGTCTATCACATAACCTGTCCCGTCTTAGCGGGATGAGAATGATTGTAATGGCGAGTTCCCCCGAATCAAGTTCGGGGCAAGCTATGTGTCAAAAAAATCAATTATAAACATATGAAAGAAGAAATACGAAATTTTATTGCAGAAACTGCATTTAGCGATCCATCTGTTATTAAAGATGATACTTTGATATTTGATGAAGGTATCTTCGATTCTATGGGTTTGTTGGGGCTTATTAACTTTATCGAAAGCGAATATAATATCGTAACCGAGGATAATGATTTGCAAGAGGAAAACTTTGGTAGCGTAGAAAGGATTGTTTGTTTTATTCAGAAAAAATTGGCTGCCTAATTGCTTCATTTAGTGATTAGTTGTCAACCATATGCTTTAAGCTAATAACTATAGCTAATACCTAATCCCTTAACCCTAGAGCTATTGAAATGTGCGGAATCGCAGGATTTATAAATACAGGAAAAGTTAACCAACCAAAGCATGTTTTAAATGCCATGCTCACCCGCATTCGTCACAGAGGGCCTGATGAGTGTGGCCTTTATCTAACAGATAATGCTTGTGTTGGTAGTGTAAGATTGAGTATTGTAGATTTAGAAAGTGGACAGCAACCTTTAAGTACACCCGATGGAAGATACTGGATTGCATATAACGGCGAGGTATATAACCATCCGGAACTCAGGAGTATGTTGCAAAAAAAGGGCATCGTTTCCTTACCCGTTGCGACACCGAAGTGGTTTTACACATGTACCAAGAATATGGTGCAGATGGTCTAAACCAATTAAACGGACAGTTTGCCATAGCCATATGGGACAGCCTTAAAAAGGAGCTATTTTTAGCACGTGACCGGTTTGGTATCCGACCCTTATATTATACAAAAACTAAATCTGACTTTGTTTTTGCTTCTGAAATAAAAGCCCTATTTGAATTTCCCGGGGTGCATAGGAATATAAATGCATCAGGATTATCACAAGTATTTACTTTTTGGACAACGTTAAGCCCTCAAACTGCATTCGAAAATATATTTGAACTTCCCGCAGGCCATTATGCATTGGTGCGAGATGGCAATATTACAATTAATCCATATTGGAGCCTTACGTTTGATAGCTCACGACAAATATCATTAGCAGATGCCACGGATCAGTTTGAAGCCCTGTTTCGCGATTCACTGGCATTGCGCATGAGAGCAGATGTGCCTGTAGCCGCATACCTGAGTGGCGGTATAGATTCAACAAGCACCACAGCCTTTATTAAAAAAATGTTCCCCGATAAATTGAATACTTTTTCCATCGGTTTCGAACAAAAGGATTTTGACGAGTCGGTATATCAAAATGAGGTAGCCAATTTCTTTGATACAAATCATCATTCGGTAATTTTTAAAAACCAGGATGTGGTCGATTTATTTGAAAAAGTGATTTGGCATACAGAAATTCCTGTGCTACGAACAGCACCGTTCCCGATGTATAAATTGTCGAAATTGGTGCGAGATAATGGAATAAAAGTGGTGATTACAGGCGAGGGAGCCGATGAAATGTTGGGAGGATATAATATTTTTAAGGAGGCTATCATTCGGCACTTTTGGGCTAAGTATCCTGGATCTAAAATTAGGCCTCTTTTGCTTAAAAGACTTTATCCTTACCTGCCTCAGTTAAATGAGGGAGGTGCAAGTAAGCTCAAAATGTTTTTTGGCTACAAACTTTCTGATACACAGTCACCCGTGTACTCCCATTTGTTAAGATGGAAGAATACGAGTAGGATTTGTAATTTTTACTCACAGGGATTTATGGAGCAGGCTGGTAATTTGGATTTGGTAAGTGCCTACGCAAACAAGATTTCATCAAAAGTGGCAACTTATACGCCCCTGGCCAAAGCGCAGTATATTGAGTCGAATGTATTTATGTCGGGATATTTACTCTCGTCGCAGGGCGATAGGGTAAGTATGGCAAATTCGGTGGAAGGAAGGTATCCATTTTTAGATCATAGACTCGCCGAGTTTTGTTCCAATCTTCCCGACCAGTTAAAGATTTCGGGTCTCGACGAAAAATACTTGCTTAAGCAAGTGGTAAAAGATGTAATCCCGGCATCCGTATTAAAAAGACCAAAGCAGGCGTACAGAGCTCCCATTTCGCAAGCGTTATTGCACGATAAAACAGGTTTTGTAGCTAATTATCTTTCGGAAAAACGATTAAAAGAAACAGGTGTTTTCGACCCTTCGAGCGTTGATAAACTAATGCAAAAGTTAAAGAAAGGTTCTGGTGTAAACGAGGTGGACAATATGGCCTTAATGGGTATCCTTTCCACACAGGTGCTAAACGAAATTTATGTAAAAAAGTATAGGTGTTTACGGAAAGATGAGATAAGTCAAGGAAGAGTGATGAACGAAACTTACAGCGAAAACAATTTATAAAAATAAAGTCAGCTTAGAATTAATATTTTGTGCTGGCCAATAGAGCTTAGTTAAATTTTATATTGATGATAAAAAATCGCAAACCATTCACAAAAAATATCCTTCATTTGGAAAACATAGATGAAGTGATAGAAAATATATGTGTCCAATTACAAGAGGATGTTTATAAAAGATTCCGACGTTATGGTGGGGTCATAGGTATTAGCGGAGGTATCGACTCATCTGTCACTTTGGCCTTGGCTGTTAAGGCTTTTGGATCCGATAAACTTCTGGGCATCATGTTGCCCGAAACAGATTCGAGCCCCGATAGCGAGCAACTGGCTCGTGAATTAGCAGATAAATTCGGAGTGAAAAGTATCGTGGAAAACATCAGTGCCGCGTTGGACGGATTTGGTTGTTATCGCAGAAGGGATGAGGCTGTTAAAAGGGTGATCCCGGAGTACGACCCAAAGGTGGACAAAATGAAAGTAGTTATCCCAAAGGAATTTGTCAAAAAAAATATGCCACCGGTACATTTTGTTTCGGTTACGTTTAAAGATGGCACCGAAAAACAGATCCGTCTGCCTATGGAAGAATACCTGCAAATTGTGGCTGCCTCTAATTTTAAACAACGCAGCCGTGCCAATATGTTATATTATCATGCCGAAGCTTTAAATTATTCGGTGTTAGGAACGCCAAATAAACACGAGGTGCAGCAAGGTTTTTTCGTAAAGTACGGTGATGGAGCTGCCGATGTGATGCCAATAGGAAATTTGTATAAAACGCAAGTGTATCAAATAGCCCGGTATTTGGGAGTGCCCAAGTCCATTATAGATCGTACACCTACCACCGATACCTATTCGGCAGAGCAAACTCAGGAGGAGTTCTTTTACCAAATGCCTTTTGCAAAGATGGATTTACTTTGGTATGCATGGGAAAACGAATATTTACCCGATGAAGTAGCCCCTGTTATGGATATGACTATGGATGAGGTGAGCAATATTTATAAGAATTTTGCCCGCAAACAAAAAACTACGGAGTATTTACGAACAGCACCACTGCATCATTACGGTGTGGATGGTATAATTAGGATATCTTAAGTCATATTAATGTTGTGTTTATCGTTAACGAAACCGTCTTATGCAAGAGTTAGAAAACTTTAAAAAAGAATTATTAACAATCGATTTGGTAAGGGCAAATGTTTTTGGAATTTTAATACTATTTCCTATTGTCTTAATTTTTGGGTTACCTTATTATTTACTTTGGAATCCTGATATAAATGTTAAGGTTTTTATTGAAACCGTTGAGCCACAAGAGGCTATGTCTAGGATGCTGTTTACTGTAGGTTTTTTGTTAATAGGAATTGTTGTACACGAATTAATTCATGGAATCACTTGGGCTCGGTTTGCCCATAGCGGATTTAAGTCAATTAAGTTTGGAGTTTTGTGGAAAATGCTAACTCCTTATTGTCACTGTAAAGAGCCTTTAAAAGTGAAACATTATTTTTGGGGAGCAATAACACCTGCGCTTGTTTTAGGATTTATTCCTTCAATTGTAGCAATATTTATCGGGAATCTAGGAATGTTAATATTTGGAATTTTTTTCACTATGGCAGCAGGTGGAGATTTTTTGATAATTAACCTAATCAGAAAGGAAAACATGGATGCTTTAGTGCTTGATCATCCATCTGAAGCGGGTTGTTATATCTATAGAAAACTTTAATCTGAATTAAAAATAAAAATTTAGCATTTCCCGCCCATGAACTGTATCGATTATTTATTACCATCAGATGTGGATGAAAATGAACTTTTTGTGCTGGGACAAAGGGAAACGCTTTCGTTTTTCGATTTAAAGCAACAGGTAATAGCCCTTGCTCGCGGCTTGCAGCTCAAATATGGTTCGGGCAATAAGATCATATTGTTATCTCCAAACAGTAATTTCTTTATTGTCAGCTACCTTGCCATCATGAAATCGGGCAATGTGGTGCTTCCTTTGAACCCTGCCACCGAGGAAGTGCAGTTGCAATATATCAAGGAACAAGCCGGGGTGGAGCTGGCGATCATACCCACTTTACTTAAGGCCAGGATAAAGGTGCCTTTTCATACTATCTGGTGCGAAGAGAACATAAGGCAGTTATCCAACGAAAAATCGGACGTGGATGATATACCGGAAGCCGATTTCGGGCCCGATACCTTAGCCCAAATTATCTATACCTCGGGTTCAACAGCCATGCCCAAGGGGGTTATGATATCGCATAAAAATATTATCGCCAACACTTCGTCTATCATCGATTATCTAAAACTTGGACCAAGCGATATCATGGAAGTGGTTCTGCCATTTTTTTATTGCTATGGTTTGTCCTTGTTGCACACCCACCTTAGGGTGAAGGGTAAAATAGTACTCAACAATAATTTTATCTTTTTGGGTTCGGTATTTAAAGATCTCGAAAAATACAAGTGTACCGGGTTTGCCGGGGTACCCAGTCATTTCCAGATTCTTTTGCGCAAGTCGGATACTTTTGCAAAAACAGCATTCCCCCATCTGCGCTATGTGACTCAGGCGGGAGGTAAGTTGCACACCGTATTTATAGAGGAGTTTATAAAGGCACAGCCCCAAACAAAATTTATAGTGATGTACGGGCAAACGGAGGCCACGGCCAGACTTTCCTATCTTCCTTCGGAAAGGCTTGAGGATAAGTTGGGTTCGTTGGGCAAGGGAATCCCCGGTGTGGAGTTGATAGTGGTCGACAAAAATGGGCATCCTACAAAACCCGGTGAGATAGGTGAAATAATTGCCAAAGGCGATAACGTGATGTTGGGTTATTATAAAGATGAGAAGGCTACTGCTGAAGCTCTTAGAGATGGATGGCTTTATACCGGCGATTTGGCAAAGGTGGACGAGGATGGGTTTATATACCATGCTGCCCGCCGAAAAGAGATTATTAAAGTGGGCGGACGAAGGGTCAGCCCTAAAGAAATTGAAGAAATAATAGTGTCTATCCCCGGTGTAGTGGATTGTACCATCACATCGGTTAATGATGATGTGCTGGGCGAAGCAATAAAAGCCGTTGTGGTTAACAGCGATGCCAATCCTGAACTGAACGAAAAGTTGGTGAAGGAATATTGCAGTACCCGTTTGGCCTCCTTTAAAATACCCCATATCGTGGAGTTCCACTCGAAAATGGAGGTGAACGCAGCAGGGAAAAAGGTGAAGAAATAAAAACAGCAACCATTTGTTATTGGCTAAGGCAATAGTTTATTACTCGCTTTACAGTCATGTTACCAACCATTAAAACTGAGCATCTCATTTATATTTTTGCGTTTTTTATCCGGTATTTTGTTTTCTGTCGGATATCCAATAGTAAGTATGGCGATGGGTTCCCATCCATCATCGCAAGGTATGGCGTTATGTATTAATTTCGGGTCGAAGTTGCATACCCAGCAGGTTCCAAGTCCCAAATCCGTTGCCATTAAAGTTATGTGATCCGTTGCAATGGCCGCATCAATGTCGCAATGATCCTTGTTGTCGAATTGCCTTGTCCACGATGTTTGGTGATTTCCGTAAATAACAATTAGGTTTGGCGCTTTGCAAAACCAATCGCGAGGATAGGCCAAATGAATTTTTTCCATTATTTTGTCGTCGTCGATGACCACAAATTTCAGAGGCTGCCTATTGGCGGCAGATGGAGCCATTATGCCGGCATCTACAACTTGTTTTAGAAGGGTGCGATCAACCTTGTTTTCGTGATAGCTCCGCACCGAATATCTCGATTTTATCAATTCTTTAAAATGCATATCAATATTAATTTGTGTTTTCCATTGTTATGAGCTATACAATATATCAAATGTTCTCTGTAATTTTAAAAACTTTAACGCAAATTATACCATTGCCTCATGTTTTTCATCTTATCTAAAATTTTAGCTTTCTTTTTATCACCAATATGGTGGATAACCGTTTTACTATTGGCTTACCTGATCTTTAAAAAGCATAAGCGACGCAAACTGTTTTTTATGGCAGCCATTTGTCTTCTTTTAGTATTTTCTAATCAATTGTTGTTGTACAAGGTAAGTGGTTGGTGGGAAGGAGAACTGAAAAACCCGGATGAGATTGGGTACTACGATGGTATTATTTTACTAGGTGGGTTTTCAAATTACCAAAGTGAAGCGCAAAGAATGCGATTTATGCAAAGCGGCGATAGGTTGTTTCAGGCTGTTGAGTTGTATAAAAAAGGCAAAGCTCAGTATTTTATATTTACTGGTGGTTCGGGTAGGGTGCTGGTGCGCGAGAAAAGGGAGGGTGAATATTTGAAGGACTATTTAAAATTGTTGGGTATTCCACAAGATAGCACTCTGGTGGAGTGGAAATCAAGAAATACGCATGAAAATGCGGTAGAAACAGTAAAGCTTTTAGCGGCCAAAAATATGGAACAGGGTAAATATCTGTTGGTAACTTCGGGCTTTCACATGAAACGTGCTTTGGGCTGCTTTAAAAATGAGGGCATTGATGTGGTGCCCTATACTGCCGATCCGTTGCAGAGTAGCATCGCACCGGATTTTTGGGATGCCATAAACCCTTCGGCATCTGCACTGGGCACCTGGGAACTTTTATTCAGAGAGTGGGTGGGGTATGCGGTGTATAAAATAAGAGGGTATGTATAAGATACTTTTAACCATTTTATTTTAAATTTTTATGTTACAGATTTTTAGCTTAACTTATCTTAATTAAAGCTTGCTCAAAATTCAAGTGAACTATAATTGGTTTTTACATGTTGAAATAGTAACCTTTATTTTAAACTAAAAAATTACAAAATGAAAAAGACAGTATTTTTCACCATGGCATTGATGTTTATGTTTACCGTGAATACTCTGATTGCGGGGAATAAGGACTTGAAAACGGGCTCTGAAGAAACGGGGGATGCCATAAAAACAGAAAACACACTATCGGAAGAGGAAATTAGCCTCATGACAAAACGTGTTGAAGAAATCCGGGATATGGATAAATCAGAAATGAATTCCAAGGAGCGCAAAGAGTTAAGAAAAGAACTGAGAGAAATTAAGAGTGATATTAAAAAAAGCGGAGGAACCGTTTACATTAGCGGAGGTGCCCTTATTTTAATAATTATATTAGTTATCCTTTTGGTTTAAGCTATAAAAATGATTATTAAGTGTGAATTTTAAATTTTTAGGTGATACTTCCGGTTGATATTGAATCGACCGGAAGTTTTAATATAGAGTTCATTGCAATTGCTGATAAAATTAAATATCCTAGCCTAACCGGGTTTTAAAATATATAAATGCAAAAAATATATTCGTCCTTAAGAAATATACAGGAACTATTTTATCACTTCTTTAAACCCCATTTTATTTTTGTAGGTCTGTTTTTTTTGGGGTTCGCCGCAGAAACTACTTCTCAAGAATATTTTCAACAAGAGGTTAATTACGAAATAGATGTTACACTAAACGATCAGCTTCATGAATTAACTGCTTTTGAAACCCTTGAATACATCAATCATTCGCCCGATACCCTTCATTTTTTATACTTCCATCTGTGGCCAAATGCCTACTTAAATAATACTACCCCATTAGCCAGGCAGTTGCTTAAATTTTACGGCAAACAGCCCTTATTTAGCGATCCTGATTTAATGGGATTTATTGATTCGCTCGACTTTAAAGTTAACGGCAGTGCAGTGTATTGGGAATTGTTACCAAATCAACCTGATATATGTCGCATCGATTTGGAAGCTCCATTAAATCCAGGGGATACCTTAAAAATATCCACACCCTTCCATATAAAAATACCCAAGGGTGTTACCTCCCGATTGGGTCATATTGGCGAATCCTATCAAATTTCGCAGTGGTATCCCAAACCTGCTGTTTACGATAGGGAAGGCTGGCATGAAATGTCCTATCTCGATCAAGGAGAGTTTTATTCGGAATTTGGGCGCTTTGATGTGCACATAACGTTGCCGCAAAATTATATTGTGGGTGCATCGGGTAACCTGCAAAATGTGAGTGAAATTAAAATGTTGGACAAGCTAGCGGCGGATACATCCTGGATTAAATCGGCCTATACGCAGGAAGATGATTTCCCGGTTTCATCACAGCAGATGAAAACATTGCACTATACTGGCGATAAAATACATGATTTTGCCTGGTTTGCCGATAAGCGGTTTCATGTGCAAAAAGGAACAATGATCCTTCCCAATTCAGGTAGGGAAATAACAACTATGGTTTTGTTTACCAATGAGCAATCCGATCTTTGGAAAGATGCTTTGGATTATTCACAAGGTGCAATCCATTGGCTATCGGAAAAGATTGGCGATTATCCTTATCAGAGTTTTACAGCTGTACAAAGTGCCCTTACTGCAGGTAGCGGTATGGAATATCCTGGCGTTACTGTAATTGGCCGGGCGCAAGATGCCTATTTCCTCCACGAGGTGTTGGTACACGAAATTTGTCACAATTGGTTCTACGGGGCACTTGCGTTCAATGAGCGAAGATATCCGTTTATGGATGAAGGTTTAACGAGTGCATACACCAACCGCTACATGGGCGAAGTATACCCCGAAAAAAAACTTTGGGAGGTGTATGTGCCAAATAAAAAATTAGCAAAGTTTATGCATTTAGATGAACTGCCGATTCAACGAATGCAGGAACTGGAATGGCTTATTCAAGCTCGAAGCAACCAGGAACAAGCCATGAGCCTGCCATCCATTGATTATACCGAATTAAATTATGTGCTGATGCTCTATAATAAGGCGGCAATGTCCTTTGATTATTTAAGGGCTTACCTGGGCGATACGGTGTTTGACGCTGCCATGCAAACGTATTACCGTCAACGGAGTTCCAAGCATACACAGCCCGAAGATTTTAGAGCGCTATTAGAAAACTACTCCGGCAAGGATTTATCTTGGTTTTTTAAAGATTTATTGGGCACCACAAAACGATTGGACTATAAAATGCTTAGCATACAGAATAAACAATTATTAGTGCAAAACAAGGGCGAACTGGTTGCTCCATTGTTAATTGCCGGCTTCAATGGCGATACACTTATGTTCGAAAAATGGATAGATGGATTTGAAGGGCAGCAATGGATCGATCTTCCTATGGGCAATTATTCCGAATTTAAAATAGATCCCGACCATGTAATGCCCGAAATTTTCAGGATAAATAATAATATTAAAACAAGTGGGTTATTCCCGAAAGCGGATCCCATCAATACACAACTGCTATTTACTGTTGACGATCCTGAAACATACACACTTATTTATATGCCTGCCTTTAACTGGACGCAGGAAAATGGGTTTATGCTGGGATCGGCATTTCACAATGGGTTTATTATACCTAAACCAATACAGTATTTTGTAGCGCCTTTTTATGCTTTTGGAAATTCCGATTTGGCTGGTTTTGGACGTATTGCTTACAATATTACCCCTTACAATAAATTAATCCGGCGAGCGACTTTGTCTTTGGAAGGTACACAGTTTGGAGCGCCGGGGAACCAAAATTATCAAAAGTTGAAAGCTGGCGCGGAATTGATTTTTCGTAATAGGAACACGACCAGCACCTTCGACCATAAATTCATGGGAAATTATATTAGGGCATCTAACCTTTCGAATATTATACAGCTAGAAAAGGCGAAGATGAATTCCTATGTGCAGTTTGAATACCTCCTTGAAAAGAAAGGTTTTATAAATCCCCTTTCCTTATTGGCTTCCTTCGAATCGGGCGAAACACACCAAAAAACATCACTCGATTTTAATTATAGACTAAGCTATTTGGGTAAAAAAAGTGGATTGGATGTCCGGTTTTTTGCAGGAACCATGTTGAAAACAGATTCCGAGATCCCTTTTTATTCCTTTTCGGCTAGCGGGAGGAGGGGGAGAGAGCAATATCTCTATCAGGGTGTTTACCCCGATCGTTTTAGCACCTTCCCCAAAAACTTTTTTTCGCGACAGATGACTTTATCCGAAGGAGGCTTGGTTATGCCGGTGAATGGGGCATTAGGTTATAGTGAATGGCTTTTATCCCTCTCTTTTACCGCTAATTTGCCCGGTAAAGCTTCACGATTTCCGGTAAAGCCGTTTGTTAACTTATTACTGAATGATCATGGTATGCCAACAGGTCACGAATCACCGCTTTTTTACGAGGCAGGTTTAAAAACTGGTATTTGGGGATTTTTTGAATTTTATATTCCTTTAGTTATTTCTAAAAATATGGATTCGGTCGATGATACATTTAAAAATAGAATCCGCTTTGTTTTCTCCCTCGATTCTTTCACCAACTTTAATTTAAGTGGTAAAAATTAATGCAATTTATTTGATGATTTGGAGGGGAGGGGAGAGTGAATTACAGTCTCATCCCGCCCCTCCGGTGATGATTATTATCAATCGGTTAAAAACTCCGCAAACAATTTCTTTAGTTCCTGATTGGATGATGCAAAATATATTTTGTCTTTTACCACGTTCCCATTTTTATCCACTAGCACATAGTGGGGTATGCCACTTATATTGAATTTTGATGCAAAATGATTCCACTCATCCGGGTTAAGCCTATAATGCTCGCCTTTAATATCCGGAATCATCATATTCCAAGTGCCGATGGGAGATGTGTGGTTTGTAATATACACAAATTCAATAGCTTCGTCTTTCAGCTCTTCTTTTAATGGTTTTATTTTTTCCATGCCACTGCGACAAGGGCCACACCATGTTGCCCAGAAATCTACAAAAACCACCTTGCCTTTGTATTTGGACATAATAGTATCAAATAGCTTGTCTGCAGTTGTAATTGGGGTTTCGTTAATTACATATCCTGTTTTGTGTTTGTTTGCTTCCAGCGTATCGTCTATCTTTTTTTGTTCTGCATCGCTATATTGTAATAAATGCTCCACAATAAATTCATTAGAAATATTTGCTTTAATTTCATCTTTGTCAACTTCGCTAAAAGGTTTTTGCTCACCTCTCATTCGTTCACATTTTGACTGAGCAAAAATGATATCGTTTACAAATCCTTTATCTATACCAAAATAGGTTATCAAATTTTCGGATTGAGCTTTTTTATATCCATTTTTACTAACGGAAGACATTATCTCAGCATGTTTTTCGTAAAACCTTTTAAAAGCAAGGCTGTCAGAACTGAATATTTCTTTTAGATTACCCTCGCTTTTAATTAAGGCATCCAAAATATTCCTCTCTTCTATATTTAAAGGGATATTCTTTTGTGTAATTGAACCTTTTAGAGCAATAAAAATGAAGTTGGATTTAGGTCGAACATTTTCATTAAAACGTACCCTGTTTATTAAAGTGTTATACGCGCCACCGGATACAAGGGATAGCGGATTATTCAATTCGTCGTTATTCATAAAGCTATAATAATCAGGCTCAAAAGATTCCGGTTCCAAGGGGATTTCGCGTTGTTCGCGAGGTATTTTATGCTTTCTACGATAAGCACTACTTTTCATCATATTATAAGACAGGATATTTTGATAAGTGTCATATGGTATTTGCAAAGCTTTAATTTGCAAAGCTTTTTTACTGGGGTTGTTCGTTTGGACATATTCCGTTAATGCTTTTTGCTCTTTTTGCATTATATCCAAGCAATAGGATTTAAATTCTTCACCGCTCATATCCAAAATCTGGTTTTGAGCTTGTTGGTAATCGAAATAGTCAATGCTATCCATTGCAAGTAGGTCTGTATTAATACGTGCAACTTCGCCCATGAATAGTGATTTTCTTTCTCGTTTTTTTCTTTCGTTGTTCGATTTATACAGAGCTGTATATTCTGAATAATCAATATAGTTAAAAGTAGTTTTCCCGGGTTCGCAATAAACACGCTCATTGACTTTAAGCATTCGGATAAAAATTTCCTGTGGATGTATCATTGGTATTTTGCACGAAAAACTTCCGTTGGGTTCGATTTGGATTAAGTGGGAGTTTTGCTCGTGCGTAAGTATATTATTGACATATGCCATCCCGGTTTTGCCCATCTTTGGATGATATCCCTTGATATAACCTTTATAAACCGCTGTATCCATTTTAAAAACCGGAAGTTTATATTCCGCATTGTTTTCAATTTTGTAGGTTGGTTTGTTGGTTTTAGTTTTGCTGAATAGTTGCATGTTTGCTGGAGAACCTCCAATCAGCAGGCCTTCTTTTTTCGGTTTTATTATTAAGTTTTCTTGTGCTGTTTCATTTTTTAAAGTGAGCATGTAGCTTTTGCCCTTTTTATTTATCAACACCTTATCCCAAACGGAATTTTTATAAATCACCTTGTCGTTATAAATTCCGTACTCCCATTGGTTACTACCATCTGTACGAAGCCAATTTCCTTGTATTTCTTCCGGAATAAAAGGACTTGTTTTCTCGCCTTTTAAATCTATATCAAAAATCTTCCAACTCTCTTCAAGGAAATCAATTTTTGCTACGTTTTTATCAATCGCAGGGAAGTAAAGGGTATATTTATTGATTCCGCTTTCAGGTGTCCTGTGTCTTTCATTCAGCTTAATGCCTTCGGCTCTTGTTACGTAGAGTTTCTCGCCTCCGTCACTGTTTTGTATGTGTGTTCCGTCAGAAGAAACCTGTATCCACCGTTTAGGAATAGATTCTACTTCGAAATCAATTTTAGTGATAGTGTCGTGAAGTTCAATTTTAGTAATTTGCACATTAGCATCAGTTGTTGCACTGAATGTTGGATTTTCAATAATTTTTTGCGCAAAAGTGATTAGACTTATACACAAAGTGACAATAAATAAAATGGGTTTTTTCATTGGGTTTGTTTTAATGGTTTATATATGTTGTGGGGGTAATCTTTGGGATGGTAATAGTGGAGTTCAGTTTATGTTGTGGTTTAATGTACATAACTGCTTATTTTTTGTGGGTTTTGTTTTGTTACTTTTGAATAATTAAGTCAAATATAGAAAAAATATACAAAAGATGCCTATTGTAAAAAACGCTACAAATAGATGTCGCATTTAGAACGATTAATGTAGAGAGTTGATGATTACCGGTTTTAAACCTTCAGGTTTTATTTAGCCTTAGTTTATATTACGTCAAGTTTTGTGGCAAAGATAGCTAGCGCCCTGTTACTTTTTGCAGCTTCAACTCTGGCAAAACAATTTTTACCTCAATATCTGTATTTTCTTTTTGCCAATAAACGATGTATTTGATACAGCCATCTTGCAACTGATATCCTTTATTTTTATAGTAGAAGTTCTTCGAAAGACCTATAGGCAGCCTCCGATAGGCTATACTCATTTTTTCAAAAATCTTATTAATGGTTTAATGAAGCTGTCAAATTTTTCAATATGTGGTAAATGCCCAACGTTTTCTATTTCTACTAACTCCGAATTAGATATAGCCTTTTGCGTTTTTTTTCCCAATTCGCTATATAATCCCATGGTTTTTCGTACCTCTTCCGTAACTAAAGGTTTACCTAAAGCAGTTCGGTCTCTAGTGCCAATAATGAGCAATGTAGGTGCTGTAATATTTTTAAACTCGTACACCACAGGTTGCGTAAAAATCATATCATAAGTCAATGCATTATTCCATGCTATGGTATTATAATTCGAATTTAGTATCCAACCAGCTAGTAAATTTACCCATTGGTCGTATTCCGGTTTCCATTTGTTGTCATAATAATTGACCAATTGATACTTTTTTATGTCTTCGTAGCTTTTGTTAAGTTCGTTTTTATACCACCATTCAACAGGTTTATACGGTACTTTTAATTTCCAATCTTCAAGACCAATTGGGTTTTCTAAAATAAATTTTTCGGTAATGTCAGGATACATTAAGGCGAACCGAGTGGCTAACATTCCACCCATAGAATGCCCTAAAATAGATGTTTTTTCTACTTTTAAAGTATCTAATAATGTTTTGGTGTTTTGTGCCAATTGTTGAAATGTGTAATGAAAATGTGGGGGCTTAGACGATTTCCCAAAACCAATTTGGTCTGGAACTATTACACGAAAACCTTCATTTGTTAAGGCCTCAATTGTAGTTTTCCAATAGGCACCATTAAAGTTTTTCCCGTGAAAAAGTACAATATTTTTCCCGTTATAATTCTCTGGTTTAACATCCATATAAGCCATTTTTAAATCCTGCTGCTGTATTTTTAAATAGAGCGTTGCAACAGGGTACGGATATTCATAATTAGATAATTCAATATCTAACCATTGTAAATTTTCTGATTGTGTTTTACAAACTTGAATTGTAAAGATTACTAATAATGTTGTGACCAAGTATTTTTTCATATTTCATTTTTTCTAACGGTGGCAGTATGAAATCGTTGCCTATTTCGAACCACAAATCTATCAGCGCACCACGCCGTTTATTAAAAATTATAAGCTGTTTTTATTTAATTCTCATGTATGTGTTGTTTTTCGGTCTTAAACTGGCTTATAACGATATATTCACACTGACTATATTCTTATTATCATTTTGGTTTGCATGGTTATACTTCTCCAAATATAGAGAATATGTTTATAAGTGGTGCCGGGTATTGCTCTTATTGTTCATCTGTACAAACGTGCGTGGTTTAAAACATATGCTTACAACAAGCCATAGTTATCGGCCAATACAATTAATAGAAGGGTTAAGGTAAAGGCTAAAAGGGGCGATATCAACCACATATGCTTAATTATGCCAAAATCTTAGTATTAATCCACTGATGCCCTGGTTGTAACAGAGAGGCTTGTCTGTTGACAAACAGGGAACGCCTATGCCGCTGATTTTTATACGCTGATAATCGTTGTTTGTCTGATACGGTTATTTTTTTTGCAGCTTCAACTCGGGTAAAACTATTTTCACGTCCATATCGGTATCTTCTTTTTGCCAATAAACGATGTAATTGATACAGCCATCTTGCAACTGATATCCTTTATTTTCCAAGGTCAATAATCTTTCTTTAAAACTAGTAGAAAACTTAACAATACTATTTCCCATAGCATTGGAGCAACCATTGCTACTTACGGTTAGTTTATCACCACTTTTAAGATTTGAAATAAGAGGTTGACGTGAGATATTATAATCTAACCAGATGTCTTTGTGTGTTAAATTCAGTATCAACAAATCAGTTTCTTGATACTGGTTTTCGTCAAATTTGCGCACTATACTATCACATGAGATATCATCTAAATAATTTCCGTTTAAATGAATGGTCAGGTTTTTTTTGGCTCTGGTCATGGCCACATATAGTTGTCTTTTTTTCTCATCGGTTTCGGGATTGAAACCATCGAGCATTAAAAACACATTGTCAAACTCCTTTCCTTTGGCTTTGTGGATGGTGGAAACAAAGATGGTTTCGCCGCTTGTTCGGATAAAATCTTCGAGTGTTGACTCCTGGATAAAAATATCAAAATCGGATTGATATTTCTTTTTTGGATTACTCGATGCAAACTCCTTGATAAGGTTTATACAAATATCAATCTTAGTACTGTCCTTATAGTTGTCCCAAAGTCTTCTTTTTGCATTTTTCCACGTGTTTTCGCTAATTACAAAGTTGTCGTCGGTAAAGTTTAGTTGCTCTACAAAATATCGTATTTCTAGTAAGTTATGCAGACTAAAGCCTTCGTTGGTTTGAATTATTTTTGCTGCAAGCCCCTCTTTATTCAGCAAACCGGCAACTTGCAGTGCTTCGTGGTTGGTTTGTGTTAGCACGCAGCTTGTTCCAACAAGGTCCGAGGAGAGTACATCCTGCACGGTGGCGCCGATTATATGCTTTCCGGTGTAATTTACAACCTTGACCAAACCATTTTCGTTTTGATGGGCAAAAATGGGCATCTGCTTAATTCGGTGACCTATGGTTTGCACAAAGCTGTTTGTAAATACCACCAAATTATTTTTGCTCCGGTAATTTTTATTCAGTTCGTATTTTACAGCTTGTTGATGGTGCATAAACTGCTCCAGGTATTTAGAGTCTGAACCCCTGAACTCGTAGATATTTTGGTCGTCATCTCCCACTGCAATTACCCTCATTTCTTCGTTGTACGCCATCAAAGTCTGTATCAATTCAAATTCAGACTGATTCATATCCTGGGCTTCGTCGATAACCAATACGGTTTTAGTAATCCTATTGGGCTCAATATCGTGGCTCTTTATTTTCTCCACGGCCTGCTGAATAATGGTTTCCGATTTTTCGATGGAACCGACCCTGCCCAACAGGTCGAAACAATAGGAATGAAATGTTTTAATTTCGATAAAGCTGGCGGCATTGCCGATTAATTCTATCAGTTTGGTTTTAAATTCGGTAGCCGCCGCCCTCGAAAAAGTGACCATTAAAAGCTGCTCGTGCTTTACGTCTTCCATCAGTAACAAAGAAGCCAACTTATGCACCAGCACTCTTGTTTTTCCGCTGCCGGGGCCTGCTGCAACGCCAATGTACAACGAATCTTTATCTTTTATAATACTTAATTGCTCGGGCGACAGCTCCCCAAACAGTTGCTTGAACTTTGTTGGGCTTAGGTTGCGCTTTATCTCCTCCTGACGTTCAACATTAAAGTATTTTCGTAAAAACGAGTTGTAATTTAACTGAAAATAATCTTCCACAAACTGGGTGGCTTCATGATAGTCCCGCTGCATTTTTTCGGCATACTCGGCAACCATGTGAATTTGCTGTACCTTATTTTCATAAAATTCTTTCAGCTTGCTATAATCCTCGGTTTTATACTGTCTTTTATTATTTTTCTCCAGCCGTTCAATGCTTAGTTTATTATACACCACCAAAAAACCACCTTCTATTTTTATAGCATCCATCCGCGACAGATAAAACAAAGCATCCTCAACATCTGCAATGGTAACATCCATTTTAAAAAGCAGGGATGCTTTTTCGTACTGATTTTTTAATTCATGCACCGAAAATTCAACCAGTATTTGTTCTTTACCCGAATCGGCAGGCGATAGGTTTTGCTTGCTTTTTTCGTATAAAAGTTTTACGATAAACTGCGATAGTGCGTGCCGCTTATTTAATTTATTTATTAATACACTTTTGGGATAGTTGGCAATGATGGCAAGATGGTTTTTGGCCGGATCGTTGCTTTTTCGCTTTATCCAGTTTTTTATCGCCCAAAAATTGATGATGTTCCTGAGTTTATGCGCCGACATATCTTTGCATCCTTGTAATTCGGCAAGCTCATTGAGTTGTTTGATATGGTATGTTTTTTCATGCGTATCGATTTGCGAAACAAAAAAGTTTTCGATTTGACCGATGGTTTTAATGATATCAAGCGAATGGTTTATATTATCGCCCCGTTTTATAAATGCCGTCAAATCTTTGGTGTCAGCCAATATTTTTTCTTCGCGCAATAAATTTATCACTTGGATAACCTCCTCTTTCACAATACCTAAATGGTCGGATATATAGTCTATACGTGATTCGGCTACTTCGTCACTGGCCTGTTTTTTACTTTTGCTCGAAAATAATTTTTTGATGATACGAGCGGCTTGTTGCTTTTGCCTTTCGTTAAAATGTTCCGAAACATTTATTTTTTCAATGGCCTCCTGCGCATTTTTCGATAAGATACTGTTGGCAAATATTTGTGGCATGTTTTGACCGCGCTTCAGGTATCCGGCTTCTTCAAGAGCAGAGATGGCAGTGGTGACTCGTGTTTCAATTTCAACCACATTGTCGTCCCACCCTGCTTTGCGGGCAATCTCGAATGCCGAGTTTGAAAGTGTAGAACGGAAACGTGTCAGATCTTTTATCGCTTTCCAAATTTGCTGAATCTCTTTAATATGGAGCTTTGTTTGGTTCAATAAAATAAAGTGCTTGCTCAAATCTTCTTCGTTGTACAAAACATAGCAATCGGCCGTTATATTTTCGTCGCGCCCAGCCCGGCCTGCCTCTTGCACATAGTTTTCGAGCGAATCGGATATGTCATAATGAATCACCATACCCACATCCTTTTTATCTACCCCCATCCCAAAGGCAGATGTTGCCACCATTATCTGCACCTCGCCGCGGATAAAAGCATCCTGATTGGCAGATTTCTCCTGCTTGTCCATTTTTCCGTGGTAGGCTCTTGCCAGATAGCCATCATTATACAGCCTTTCGGCCAATTGAAAGGCTCTACGGGTGCGCGACACATATAAAATAGTGGGACATGGTTTTCCTTCGATAAGATGGCGAACGGTATTGTATTTTTCCTCTTCGTTATCGCGGGGGATAACTTTGTAATGCAGATTGGTACGCGCTGACTTTGTGCTAAAGGTTTGTAAGGTCAATGCCAGCTTATCCTGAAAATAATCTTTTATATCCTGAATTACCTTTTGCTTGGCGGTGGCGGTAAAACACGACACGGGAATGTTTTCTTCGAGGTTCTTCGTTTGCTGCAACTGTTTTATAAAATCGCCGATATAAAGATAATCTACTCTAAAATCCTGACCCCACGACGAGAAGCAATGTGCTTCGTCAATAACAAACCGAACAATATGCCGGCCAAGCAACAGATGTTCGATGGATTTGGAACGTAAAGATTCGGGGGAGATATATAAAATGGAAGCAGTGCCATTTTGTACCCGTTCAAAGGATTTAGCCCTTTCAATAGGGTCGAGCAAACCATTGATGGTTACTGCGTCGGTGATGTTCGATTTTTCAAGATTATCCACCTGATCCTTCATCAAGGATTGAAGCGGCGAAATAACCACAGACAACCCTTTCACGTTTTCGCCGCTCATCAATGCCGGGACCTGAAAAGTAATGGACTTGCCCCCGCCTGTGGGGAATACGGCCAGAAGGGATTTATTGTTCAAGGCAGCGTTCACCGCCTCTTCCTGCAACGGTTTGCCGCCATAGGTACGGTATGCATCAAACCCAAAATATTTTTTTAAGCCTGCTTTTGCATCCAGGAACCGGTTACAATACGGACAACCGGGAATGCAGCGCTTATTTCGCAAGAGGTAGATCACCATCTCCACATCAATGTAGTTTTTGGCAACCCAAGGGGGCGTAACGGAATATCGGCTGTGAGTAGTAATCAAAGCCAGGCAATACGCCAATTCAATTGGGCTTTCGTCCGCCAGTTTTTCAATTGGAGCATTTTCGCAAACAACAGCAGCAAACCTATTTTTAATCAGCAGTGTAAGGTTGGTGGACTGAGACGTGAATCTTATAAAATTAAAAAATGCGGCAAACTCATTTTTATCGGCCAACAATGCAAAATATATTTGTTGTAACTCCGTATCGATTTTGGCAAATGCGGCCACCTCATCGTAAAACAAGTCCCTTGCTTTTATGGCATCGTTTAAAGGATTGTTGAGCTCTTCCGTTTGAAGTTTGTCATCTTTCACCAATGCGTGATAGGGCTGCTTGGGAAAAAGTAACGGGGAAAGATATAAAGTGTCGATGCACTTAAAAGTAGAAAAATCGATTTGTGTAGCTCGTTGAAGATAAGGCAAATCATGTTTTAGGATATTGTGCCCGCAAATATAACTTGTGCCGTTTACGAAATTTATAAAATCCGGGATAGAACAGGAATGAAAAACATCACCTTTTGTATTAATAGCGCCCAAGTCCAGAACCTGCTTGCTTTTATGGTCTATTTCGGCATCTATAAAAACTATGCTGTTCATTGGTGTTTTTTATGTGTAAACACTATTGTCTGCTAAAGCATTTGCAACTTAATTTATTTGGAACGCTGATAACGCGGATTTTAAAACGCGGATTTACACTGATTTTTATAAAACGCTTTTTATCATAGTTTTTTATTCATTTGGGTTTTTCACTTTTACGTCATCATTTAAAATTATTAAACCGACTTTGAAAATTAAAAATACATAAATAAAATCACCTACTGCTCCTAAGGTAATAGAAAATCCTAAAACCCATAAAACGAAATTCCCATTTACCAAGGATACAATTTTTTTTATGGAACGCTGATGACGCGGATTTCTAAACGCTGATTTATACTGATTTTTTTTATCTGTGATTATCTGCGTTGCTTTGCATTCGTGTCATCCGCGTTCAATGTTTGTTGTTGTTAATTTTTTTAATGGAATGCTGATGAAGCTGATTTCCAAACGCTAATAATCGCTGATCACCTTATATTTTACTTTGAATTTTGTGAATATAGCTCCAAATTTAGAGAATATGTTTATTGGAGATACTGGTAAAAGTGTTAACTTTAGAGTATTCATTGATAAAACAAAAGCATCATGGAAAAATCGCGACGTACGTTTTTAAAGAACATTGCATTAGCAACGGGGGCAATGATGATACCCACCTCAGGTTTTGGAGCGCCAAGAAACGATAAATGGGGGCAGATACTTCCGTTAAGGAAGTTGGGCAGAACAGGACGGGAAGTGACGATGCTGGGCTTGGGTGGTTATCATGTTGGATGGACAACGGAGAAAGATGCCCAGGAGGTAATCGAAACAGCTATAGACGGAGGAATCCGGTTTTTTGATACCGCAGAATCTTACGACAATGGAGGGAGCGAAAGGCGTTACGGAAAATACCTGGTGCCAAAGTATAGGGATGAGGTGTTTATCATGAGCAAGTCAACCGCGAAAAATGGAAAGCAGGCCCTGGAACATCTGGAAGGTTCGCTCCAGAGAATGGGATGCGATTATGTTGATTTATGGCAAGTGCATTCCTTATCAACACCGGAGGATGTAGATGAACGGATTGAAAACGAAATATTAGAAGTATTTGAAAAAGCTAAGGCTCAGGGCAAAGTGAAGCATATAGGATTTACCGGCCACCAAAATCCTTTTGCACACAAGCGGATGCTTGAAAGGACAGTAAGCAATGATATTTTTGAAACAGTGCAAATGCCCATTAATGTAATCGACTCTTATTTTCATAGTTTTATAGAAAATGTGTTACCTATTGCGCTGGATCGTAACTTTGGTGTTTTGGCCATGAAAACACTTTCGGACGGGAGGCTTTTTGCAGAGAAAAAAATGAAGGAGAAATTAATTTGGACATCCGACGACCCGCTGATACCCAATCATATTTCGGTAGAGGAAGCATTGTTTTTCGTTTGGTCGTTGCCAATTAGTGTGCTTATTACAGGTGCTGAAAACAAAATAATGCTACAAGAAAAAATTGAGCTTGCCAATAGGTTCGTAAAACTTTCGCAATCCGACCGAATAAATTTAACAGCCAGATTACACGCGAAAGCTGGTGCAAGTATAGAATATTATAAAAAAATATAGTTATACGTGTATACTTTACCCGAAGTGAAATCAATTAATCGTTTTAGATTACTGATACGACCAATAAATTGTTGATAAACAATTAAATAAATACTTATATAAATGATGCTGGTCTAATTAAATAAAACTATCTTTAGTACAGACTAATAAATGCGTCAGTGCAGAATTGCGAAAAATTTAAGTACCCGAATGTAATTAATGCATGCGAATCAACGATACATTCATAGCAATCTAGTTATCTCCTGCACCTTATTCAATTTAACATCAACTTATGCAACGGATAATAAAGAGGAGCTTCTTTATCATTTAAAAACTCAAAGTAATAAATAATTAACAAAAGAGACTTACATTTCGTTAAATGTGTGAAGTGCTGCTGATTTTTGCTGCTAAAGGTATTTGGTATACCTGATGGATTTTAAACTTTATCAATTAAAGCTTACCATAGATAATCCAACATGAAACGAGCCCCCGAAGGGTCGGGGCAGGCTATGAGAGTGTCCTCACACAAAGGGAGAATGATTGTAATGGCGAGTTCCATGTGGCAAAAATAATAAATTATAAACACATGAAAAAGAAATCAAACACAACAAATGCTACCAACAAACTGCGACAGAAAGCAGAAGCTCTGTTAAGTGCAGAAAAGAATGAATACTCAGAAAAAGTAATTTCAGAACAAGATAAAACGAAGCTTATTCACGAGCTTGAAGTTCATCAGATAGAACTGGAAATGCAAAACGAAGAATTAACGTTAGCAAAAGAAAAAGCAGAACTTGCTGAAAAAAAATATACCGCATTGTATGAATTATCCCCGTCAGGTTTACTTTCTCTTACAAAAACAGGTGAAATTACTGATTTGAATTTTAGCGCCGAACGTATGTTGGGAAAAGAACGCAGCAAACTGATTAAAAGTAGTTTTGGTTTTTTTATTTCTACCGAAACGAGAGCGGTTTACAATAATTTCCTCCAAAAAATATTTGAAACCAATGTAAAACAAACCTGTGAGCTTCAAATGTCAGTAGCTGACCGGGATATAATATATGTGCTTATTAATGGTATCGCCAGTACCACTGATGAAAAATGCTTGATTACCTTGGCTGACATATCGAAGCATAAACATCTGGAAAAGGAGTTGATAAAAGCCAGAGAGAAAGCAGAAGAAAACGACAGACTAAAATCTGCATTTTTGGCTAATATGAGCCACGAAATACGCACACCCATGAATGGCATACTTGGGTTTACCGATTTGCTAAAAAATCTAAAACTAACAGTTGAAAGTCAGCAAGAGTATCTTGATATTATAGAAGAAAGTGGAATTCGAATGCTCAACATCCTTAACGACATCATTAGTATTTCAAAACTTGAATCACAACAAATGGATGTCTCCATTTCAGAAACCAATGTAAACGAACAATTAGATTACATATATCACTTTTTCAAGCTGGAAGCACAACAAAAAAAATTGCATTTATCTATTAAAAATACTTTGCCCATACATGAGGTATTTGTTATGACCGATCGTGAAAAAGTGTACGGAGTGCTCACCAATCTGGTTAAGAATGCAATTAAGTTTACACAAGCGGGATACATTGAATTAGGCTGCGAACGTAAGGGTGAATTTCTGGAATTTTATTTAAAGAATAGTGGCTCTGACATTCCGGATGAACTCAAAGAAAGCATCTTTGAACGTTTCAGGCGAGGTAGCGATCCGTTAAAGCAAAATGTACAAGGAGCTGGACTGGGTTTATCTATTTCAAAGGCTTATGTTGAGTTGCTGGGCGGTAAAATTTGGGTAGAGAGTGACCATGGACATAGTTCAACCTTCCGTTTTACCCTTCCTTATCTTAATAACCCGGAAAAGAAAGAAGAGCATAGCACTATGGCAGAAGTGAACAACAAACCTAAACCAAAATTGAAAATATTAATAGTTGATGACGACGAAACTGCACGAATGTTATTAAGCATTATGCTCCAGCCTTTAGAATGTGAAATATTCCAGGCAGCTTCAGGAGCAGAAGCCATTGATGTTTGCAGGCAAAACCCCGACATCAACCTGACACTTATGGATCTCAATATGCCGGAAATATCTGGCTATGATGCTACCCGTCAAATCCGCAAATTTAACAAAGATGTAATCATTATTGCACAAACGGCCTTTGCACTTCACAACGATCGTGAAAAGGCAATTGTTGCGGGCTGTGATAATTATATTTCAAAACCCTTAAAGCGTGTTGCATTGTTAAGCATGATAGTCCAATCTTTAAGTTGATTTATTAAATAAAACGAGCCATGAGAGTTACTTCTCACAAAGGGGAATGATTGTAATGGCGAGTTCCATATGGCAAATGAAATCAATTATAAACATATGAAAAAGGACGTAACTTATTCAAAAACTTGAATTAAAAAGAGCTTTGTTATGAAAAAATTCACTCCGGTGATTAAGGCCAGAGGATTTGCAACACAGCAGTCTAAAAGGCTGAGTGAAAAAACATTGAAGAAATCGCAGGTTGCGAGTATTTTTTTTGCGGAAGTTGCCGATGTTTTCTTGTTTATTACTGTGTTAATAAAAGAAACGTTTTCGCGCGATTTCGAATTTAAAGAGTTTTTTCGCCAGTGTTTCCATATTGGTTATAAATCATTACCCTTAGTTTCGGTTACTGGCGCTATTATGGGGTTGGTGTTAACTATTCAATCGCGCCCCGTATTGGTTGATTTTGGTGCAGTTTCTTTGCTCCCTGGCATGGTTACCGTGTCAATCATCAGAGAAATGGGACCGGTAATAACCGCATTGATATGTGCCGGCAAAGTTGGTTCGGGAATGGGAGCCGAATTGGGATCGATGAAAGTAACTGAACAGATAGAAGCCATGGAGGTTTCCTCCATTAATCCTATGCGGTATTTAGTAGTTACCCGCGTACTTGCAGCAACACTTATGATTCCAATACTTATATTGTACGCCGATGCGCTAGGTATTTTGGGCGGATGGGCAGGAGCCAATATAAAAGGCAATGTAAGTTTTGTGTTGTTTTTTTCGCAGGCATTTGCTTCGATAAGTTTCGTGGATTTTTTGCCAGCCGTTGCTAAATCATTCTTTTTTGGAGCTGTAATTGGCCTAGTTGGATGTTATAAGGGATATAATGCTGGTCGCGGAACGGCAAGTGTAGGTGTTGCTGCCAATTCAGCAGTGGTACTGGCCTCTCTTTTGGTTATTGTAATCGATTTAATTGCCGTTCAAATTTCTGATATGATATTATAAAAATAATATATGTGTTGTGAGTCAGAATTTCACGTTTTGTGAGAGTGTAATAAATGAATTAAATAAACCAATATGACAACTCCATCACCCAATAAAATCCATCGTACTGAAGCTGTGGTTGAGATTAATAACCTCAGCAAATCGTTCGACAATCAGCCGGTTTTAAACGATGTTTGCCTACAACTTTTTAAAGGTGAAAACCTGGTGGTACTTGGTAAATCGGGCAGCGGTAAATCTGTTTTAATAAAATGTATTGTCCGCTTATTAAATCCAGATGGCGGATCAATACATGTGCTGGGGCAAGATATCACTAGTGTTAACCGGGATGAATTGAACGATCTTCGAAAAAAAATTGGTTTTTTGTTTCAAAGTGGAGCTTTGTACGATTCTATGACGGTGAAGCAAAATATGGAATTTCATTTAAAAAGGATTAAAAAAAATCTGACCAAAAAAGAAATTAAAGAAAAGATTGCTGAAGTTTTAGAAAATGTTGGATTACCCGAAGCACTGAACAAAATGCCTGCACAACTTTCGGGCGGAATGAGAAAGAGAATAAGTTTGGCACGAACCATAGTTGTAGATCCGCAGATCATGTTGTACGACGAGCCTACAACGGGGCTGGATCCGGTAACCTCCGACGAAATAAGTACACTCATTAACCAGGTGCAGGAAAAATATAAAACATCGTCTATTATTATTACGCATGACATTGCATGTGCCCGAACTAATGCAAACCGTGTTGTTATGTTACAGAACGGAAAAATTTACATGGAGGGAAGTATCGAAATGTTCGAAAAATCAGAAGATGCTATTATAAAACCGTTCTTTATTTAAAAATTAGAAAGAAATATCATGGATACACATACCGAAAAATTTAAAGTGCGGTTAGGCTTGTTCATCATTGGTGGAATTGCATTGTTTGTATTGGCCATTTTTATCATTGGAAGACAGCAAAACTTATTTAATCCTGTTTTTAAACTCACTGCTAAATTCCGAAATGTAAGTGGACTACAAGTGGGAAATAACGTACGTTTTACCGGGATAAATGTAGGAACCGTTGACCAGATTAAAATAATTAACGATTCAACTGTTTCGGTGGATATGTTAATAAAAAAAGAAGTGCAACCTTTTATTAAATCCGACTGTGTTGTGGCGATTGGTTCAGAAGGTATCATTGGAGATCGTTTGTTGGTTATTTCCTATGGAAGCCCTGATGTAGAAATGGCAAAAGATGGACAGCAGCTCGCCTCAAAAGAGCCTATTGAAACCGATGTTATCATTTCGAGCTTGCAAACTTCATCGTCAAATGTTGAAGTTATTACCAAGCAACTTGCCGAAATAATGACGGACATTAACAGCGGAAAAGGTACGCTGGGCAGGATAATACAAGATACTACCATTGCAGAAAGCATAACCCAAATCATTGAGAATTTTGAAAAGAGTTCGGTAGGATTGGAGGCGACTATAAAAGTAACCGAAGAAAATATTTCGGAATTTATGGGCAGCTTGCAAAAAACAGCAGCTAAAACAGAACTGGCCTCAAACGAACTCAGAAAAATTATGACACAAATTAATAGTGGTGAAGGCACATTAGGTATGTTAATTCGGGATTCAACTACCGCAAATACATTGACCGAAACATTGACAAATCTTAAAGAAAGTTCACAAGGACTCAATGAAAATATGGAAGCACTCAAGCATAATTTTTTGTTTAGAGGATATTTTAGACGCAAAGCAAAAGCCGAGGCCAAACTTGCCAAGGATACACTGATTAAAAAAATAGAGTAATACAGAACAAAGAAATACAATTAGGATACCAAGCAAACTTCTATGATCATTATAAATGAAGGAGCTGATACTAAGGATAATCATGCATACCTTCTGTCGGTAGTTCATATTTCAAACTTTAAATTGAAGTACAACGTGTGAACAATGTTATTTATTTTGGAAACTTTGTAGCACTTTTCCTGTCAGTTTAATTATCTTAGATACTTTAAATTAAAACATGGTAAAATGAAAGGAAATAAAGATAACAAAAAAGAAAAAGATCTTCCGGGCTATCCAATCTATCCCGAAAAGGAAGATATCTATAAAAAATTTGAGGAAGAAGAAGATATAAACCCCGAAGATACTTCCAAAGAAAAAGTATCAAACAGCAACAATGCATTAAGGAGGAAAGAGCTGGATAATGTATTTAATGAAGAAGACCTTGACGTCCCTGGTGCAGAACTGGATGACACTCAGGAAGCTATTGGCAGTGAAGATGAAGAGAACAACTATTACAGTCTGGGTGGTGACGAACATGACGATTTGGAAGAGGATAGAGGATAGAAGATTGGAGGATTTGAAGAATGAAACAGCAGAAGTTGCCAAATCTATTGTGGATACGCATGGGTTACCCAAGTTTTTGGAGAGCACAAATTTCTTATTGTGGATGCTTTACAGAAACATGGCCACATTGTGGGCATGACCGACGATGGGGTATGATTCCATATTAATCGCAGTGTATAGAATCTTTATGACGCCTCTGGGCTGGGGTTGGGCAGGCTTCGTTTTGGAGGTATGCCTTGCTTTGGTTCATGGTGAATGACCCCATAAAGTTGCTTGCCTAACATTTAATTTATAAAACACAACGATGAAAAAAGAAGTCAAGATCTCTTTAATGCAAAATATTTTTAGAATACTATTAGCGGTATTTATGGTCTATGCCGGATTTAGTCACCTCACTTTTAATAGAATCGATTTCCAAGCCCAAGTTCCTGATTGGGTTCCATTGAGCAAGGATTTAGTGGTAATATTATCAGGTATTGTTGAAATAGCATTAGGTCTGACTTTATTGCTGTGGAAAAAGCAACGTGTGAATATTGGATGGGCCTTAGCCATATTCTTTATTCTGGTTTTCCCAGGAAATATAGCCCAATATCTTGATGGAAAAGATGCTTTTGGAATTTTAGATTCTGATAGAGCCCGATTAATCCGGCTTTTCTTTCAACCGGTTCTCATAGCTTGGGTACTATGGTCCACCGGGGCATGGCAGTCGTGGAGAAATTCTAAAAAATAAGCAACATATTTTATCAAAAATTAAATTACGGATTATTATATTATTTATAAATAGTATAATATGTATAGCTATTTTTTGGTTTAATTTATTGTATTTTTGTATAAATCAAATAATTATAACTTATGGCCGGTAGTTTTAACGTAAACAAAATCGAATCCCCTTTTTTGAAAAAAATGCTGAAGTACAAAAATATTATCATCATTCTGTTTTTATCATTGTTGATTTTCTTTAGTGCATTTTTTCAAATCGAACCCGAAGAAGTAGGTGTTATTACCCGCTTTGGTAAATATGTGAGAAAAGTTGAGCCAGGGCTTAACTTGAAAATGCCTTTTATTGAACGGGTATATAAAGTACCTGTTGAAAGGCAACAAAAGCTGGAGTTTGGTTTCCGAACAGTACAAGCTGGCGTTAATACGCAATATACCAGATCTGGTGCTAAAGATGAGTCTTTAATGTTAACTGGCGATCTTAACCTTGCAGATGTTGAATGGGTTGTACAATATCGTATTAATGATCCTTACAATTATTTATTTAAGGTAAGGAATCCTCAAAACACATTGCGTGATGTTTCGGAAGCTGTACTCCGACAAATTGTTGGAGATAGAACAGTGAATGAAGTACTTACTGTTGGTCGTACAGAAATAGCCACTAAGATGGTAGAAGTTGCGAACCAAATATGCAAGGAATATTCACTCGGAGTTAAAATAGATCAGGTTGTACTGCAAGATGTTAATCCGCCCGAACCTGTAAAAGCTGCTTTTAATGCCGTAAATCAGGCACAACAAGAAAGGGAGACATTGATTAATCAGGCAAAATCGGAGTATAATAAAGTTATACCCAAAGCAAGTGGACAGGCAGAGGAAACAATACAACAAGCGGAGGGATTTGCTACCGAGCGGGTGAATAATTCACTGGGCGAAGTGGCCCGTTTTAATGCTATTTATAAAGAATACGTTAAAGCCCCCGAAGTTACTAAAAGGAGAATTTATCTCGAAACAATGGGATCCGTTTTGCCAAAATTAGGCCGTAAAATCATTATCGATGAACAAGGAAACAATGTATTGCCCTTGTTACAAATGCAATTAAACAAATAACAAGTTGAAATTATGAATAAGAATAAAAGTATATTTTTAATCATCACCTTGATCATATTGCTGATAGTGGTATTTCAAAGTGTTTATGTGGTAAAAGAAACAGAACAGGTAGTTATTACTCAATTTGGAAAACCTGTGGGAGAAGCTAAAACAGAACCTGGACTAAAGTTTAAAACGCCCTTTATACAAAAAACCAATTATTTTGAAAAGCGCTACATGGAGTGGGATGGGGATCCAAACCAAGTGCCAACAAAAGATAAAAAATTTATATTTGTTGATACCTATGCACGCTGGCAGATCACGGATCCATTGCAGTTTTTTAAAAGAATGACGAATGAAAGGGGTGCACAAAGTCGTCTGGATGATATCCTTGACGGTGAAACCAGAGATTACATTGCAGCCCATGACCTAGAAGAAGCTGTCCGCTCTCAAAATAGGGTTCCGGCAAACTCAGGCGCAACTGGTGAAATGATTTCAGATACGCTTGCCAACATATCTGTTGGACGCCTGGAATTACAGCGTATGATACTTATATCTGCCAATGAGAAAGCCAAAGATCTTGGAATTGTTATACTCGACTTTCGTTTTAAACGGATTAATTATGTTGAGGAAGTAAGTGCCCAAGTGTACGAACGTATGAAAAGTGAAAGGTTTCGCATAGCGGATAAATTCCGGTCTGAAGGACAGGGTGAAGCTTCACGCATTAATGGCGAGAAAGAAAGGGAACTAAAAAAAATCCAGTCCGAAGCTTTTAGAAAAGCGGAAGAAATTAAAGGAAAGGCCGATGCCAAGGCCGCAGAAATATACGCTTCAGCCTACGACCAAACATCTGCCTCACGCGAATTGTACGGGTTTTTGAAATCGATGGAAACTTTCGAAACAACATTCGACACAACTACATCTGTGATTTTATCTACAGATAGTGAGCTTTTTAAATACTTGAAAAGTATGAAGTAAAGAAGTGAGATGACAAAAGAAAATAAAAAAATGAGTTTCAACGCCACATGGTCAATGGCTGTGGGAGGTATGGTTGGTGGTGGAATTTTTTCTGTTTTAGGAGTTATTATTGGCATTGCTGGGCAATGGGCTTGGTTGAGTTTTGTATTGGCAGGACTTATAGCGCTTGTTTCAGCATTTAGTTACAGTCAGTTATCTGTTAAATATAAAAAAAGTGGTGGTGCTTTTACTTTTCTCAATGAAATCAATCATCAGGGTCTAGCAGGAAGTTTGTCGTGGATTCTAATTACAGGATACATTTTAACAATTTCTGTATACGCATTTACATTTGGACATTATGTTGCCCACGTTTTTAGTCTTGGGAGTTGGTTTCCGCGAGTATTAGCCTTCTCAATAATAGCTGCATTGGCATTGGTAAATTTGCGAGGTGTGGGAGAATCATCCCGATTAGAGATAATTACCGTATGGGGGAAATTATTTGTTCTTCTGGGACTATCAATATTCGGATTAGTTCAATGGAGCCCGGAACAACTCACCGCTGGGATAGAGCCTAAAAGCTGGACTGCCGCCATTGTTGGAGCTGCAACCATATTTATGGCCTATGAGGGGTTTCAGTTATTGTCCTACGATTATGAAGATATTAAAAATCCCACAAAAACATTACCCAGAGCTACCATATCAGCTGTTATTGCGGTTATTTGTATTTATATCTTAGTCGCACTTGGTGCTACTATGTTAGTGGGTGCCGAAACATTAATTCAGGAAAAAGAAGTTGCCTTATCCATTGCCGGACAACAGGCTTTTGGAATTACAGGATTAGTCTTAGTGACTATTGCAGCTGCGTTTTCGACTGGCTCGGCAATTAATGCGACACTTTTTTCAACGGGCAGGTTAATGGAAACTGTTGCCAAAAAGAAGGATTTGCCCCATGTTTTTGTTAAAGAAAACAATGCGAATATACCTTATTATGCTATCATTATTATGGCTGGATTAGCAGCTGTTTTAGCATCTATTGGATCGTTGGATACTTTAGTTGATGCGGCAAGCTTGATTTTCTTAATCACTTTTGCCTTCGTCAATTATATTAGCTATCAGCAAAAAATGAAATTTAAGATACTATCACTTATTGGTTCTATTGCTTGTTTAATAGCCATATTACTTTCTTCTTATGAACAATTCCAAAATAGACCTATTCCATTGATTATTATATTGGTTTTTATTTTGCTTGTATTTATAGGAAGACCTTTTGTTTTAAGGAAATTCACTACATAAACAGGGATTTTAGTTAGAACTAAAAAAACTTGGTTGGGAGGTAAAGGCAACTGTTGTTCAACTATTGCCAAACGTGGGCTAAATAGACAATGAGGTAACTCAAAATGCAAATGAAACTTCTAGTTGTAAATGGATTTAGTAAGTTTTGCTGTGTGCTTTTAAAGCTTACTAAATAATTGCCAATAGCCCAAAATAAAACAGAGAAGCCAATATCCCAAAAGTCAAAACGTCCGTTTGTAAGATGCAAAAGCTGGAATAATTCTAAGCCTATTGAAAATACAAGTGGAGCAAAAATCAGATTAATTTCGCGGCTTCCAATTTTTAAAAATAAATTCTTCGATGTCAATGTGATGCAAAATACCCATAAACCCTCTGGTAATGAATAAATAATACGTTCGTTGAGGGGTAGAATTTTAATTATTGTTTTTTGCAATTCAACAAATGCATCAAATGAAATGATGGAAATAAATAATTCAGTAATTACTGTTTTTTCTGTCCGGTAAAACAAATAAATAAACAAGCTAATCAGCAAGCTTAGGGCTATTAAATAATACTTTTTTTTCACGCCGTGCAGCAAATTAAAAGGTGATTGTTCAATGAAAGATGTTTTGCTTTCTATGTTTTGCTCCCCCACCATAAAATGCGCCTAACCATCATATAATCTTTCCTCCACAAAAAAATAGGAGAAATCTATTTCAGGAAAAAATATTAAGCTAAAAATTCAGGCTTTGTCACCGTTTTTCGCAGGGACAAGGCTTGGCTTTGTGGCTATATGACTTGCGATTGGAGGCGCATCCAACAAGTAGCAGGATGCAGACGGCAATTATAGTAATTTTTGGTAAAATAAATAAGGACTTCTTCATTTACTGTTTTTTTATGATTCAACGTAAAGTCTCAGTACGAAGTTTTGTGCTTTAAGTTGCATTCTTTTAAAGGAAGCAGACTATTTAATGCCATATTGCAACTGTGCCAAAGCTGAGCGTGGAGCGGGGTGAGTTTTGGTTACCCCATCAAACCAAGATGAAGTTGATACGGGCTAAAACCGCTCCAATTCAGCTTGAGTTGGTATTACCCTCAAAAACATTTGAATGTTGGCCAGAGAAAATGATAAGCCTATTTGCCGTAGTTGGGTATCTTCTTTTTTGCGATACCATGCTACCCATTGATGCATAACAAACGCAATGAGCAAAAGATAAATCAATCCCCAAATGGCAAAGGCATAGCTCGAAGGGGCAAATAGATTAGGAAACATAGCGCTTATTTGACCCACGTTCTTTGAACCAAACACCGTTGTGCCCGATAAAAAATTCATCATTAAAGTGAAAACAAGCGTTAGGCTGTTTAGGGTTAAATAGGTAACATTCCGTTTCATAAGGTTCTGTTTGTATTGTTTTGGTGTTGAGGAGTCAAGTTAAAACTTGTATTTTTTCTCTTTTTAAAAATGGTTTTAATAGGTGTTTTCGTTGGTCTGTTTAAAAATCAAAGGTGGGAGAAATTCGCTACTTATAGGTGAGTTCAATTCGCTGAATTGGTAACCCTTTAGTAATTAAACATCCTAGATTTATTATCAAAAATTTATCTCGACTTATAATACGACTAAAAATAAACAGAGGCTGACTATTTAGACAGCCTCTGTTACCATCTTGAGATAACAATTTCACCCTGGACTTATCCGTGGGGTAGCCATCCATAGAGTTAAAAAGAAAAATAACAGAATGAAATTTGGGATATAACCTATAATTTTATATACGTGTGCATAAAAGGTATATATTTGAAAATAAAATTAGGCAAAAAACCAAAATAGAGATGGAAAATAGTTTTACTCAACAAATCAAATCAGAATTAGCTGAGTTTTTAGCAATTCAATCGAAAAGATTCCCTCAGGAAGAAATCCTAAAAATTGATTTACACTGTCATGACTATAATAGTGATGTTCCGGATGAGTTAATGGGAAGAATCCTAGGAGTGCCTGAGACCTGGACCCCAACGCAAACCGTTCTGGATACAGCGCAATCAAATGGTTGTAATGTGCTCACTATTACAAATCATAATAATGCCCGTTCTTGTTATAAAATGCTAGATCAAGGACAAGATATATTAGTTGGAGCTGAATTTTCGTGTACTGTTCCTGATTTTAAAATAGGAATACATGTTTTGACTTATGGGTTTTCCGAAAAACAAGAAGCAAAACTAACGTCTCTTCGTAAAGATGTTTACAAATTTTTGCAATATGCTCATCGGCATAAGCTTCCTACTATATGGGCACACCCTTTATACAACTATAAGGGAAAAGATGAAATTTCAATGGCATTTTACAATAAAATGATGTTGGTTTTTAAACGGTTTGAAGTGCTAAATGGTCAGCGGGATACATGGCAAAATATGCTTGTGAAAAATTGGGTTGAACAAATAACACCCAAAGAAATAGATAAATATGCACTTAAGTACAATGTAGATTTAAAACTTTATTCCGACGACCCATATACAAAGGCAATATCAGGAGGTTCAGATAGCCATATGGGTATTTTTACAGGGCAAACAGGCACATTACTTCATATTCCAAATTTACAAGAGCGATTAAAAAAGGAAAAGGCATCGGATTTGGCACTTGAAGCGCTATTAAACGGTAGCATGGCTCCATACGGAACACACCAGAATTCTGAAAAATTATCAGTTGCTTTCATTGATTTTTTTATGCAAATCGCACTTTACCATAAAGATGCCGGACTGTTACGTACCCTTACGCATAAGGGCGATTCAAAAACCAAAATGTTGGCACTTTTGATATCTAATGGTTTTGCAGAATTAAATAGGCATAAAGTTACCATGAAGTTTATTAAAGTTTTTCATGATAATTTTTCCGGTAAATCCAGCCCAAAAATAAGTCGTTTTATTGTACCAAAAGATTACAAAAAAATATTTAATGAAGCGAACAGAATTGCTGATGCACGCAAATTAAATGGTGAAAATATGATTAGTGAGTTTTCAGATGTTTTAAACTCCATCATCAGCGAATTCAATAATATATTTTACAGCAGACTAAATGGTAAGCTCAAGAAATTATCTGGTAATACTGAATTTGAAAACTTAAATTGGATTGATGTTATTGGAAAAACTGAGTTGCCCAGCGATTTCAGATCTCTATTTTCGCCCAATTCATCAAACTGGAAAAAAGTATGGTCAAGAAAAAGAGATATGTCGAACCTGGATATTTCGAAATTCATGGATGGCTTATCCTTTCCTCTTCTAGCTTCTGTTTTATTAGCAGGAGCAAACTTTACAAGTGCTAAAGTGCTCTATAATTCCAGGCCATTACTAAACACTTTTTCTGAAAAACTAGGAAAGCTTAAACATCCTAAAAGAATGTTGTGGCTTACCGATACTTTTAATGATAAAAATGGAGTTTCTTCGGTTTTACAAGAAATGCATCGCGAAATAAAAAGAAGGAATTTGCCTATTGATATTATTGTATGTAGTAATACTGTTGAGCCTGATGATCATTTGATTGTTGTAAAACCGCTTTTAGAATATACATTACCATTCTATAAAGATCAAAGTATAAGAATACCTCCCTTACAAGAAATTCATAACATATTTTTCGAAAATGATTACGATAGGATAATGTGTTCAACAGAAGGGGTTATGGGTATGATTGCCGTTTATTTGAAAAACGCATTTTCAGTGCCTGCAAACTTTTATATGCATACAGATTGGTTGACATTTGCTTCCATGACATTAAAACTTGATAAACACAACCTAGATAGAGTGCGCCGTCTGATACGAACATATTATAAAATGTTTGATAACATACTTGTTTTAAATTCAAGCCATAAAAAATGGCTGAAGAATTCTGAGATGGGATTTTCTAAAAATAGCATTATTAAGACAGCTCATTGGGCAGATGAAAATTTCTATCCACGAGAAAAAACTAAGGAAGAAGTATTTGGACTGTCAAGTGATCATAAAATATTACTTTTTGCAGGTCGTTTAAGTATGGAAAAAGGCGTTATGGATATTCCTTTTATTTATGATAAAATTAAAGAGCAAATACCTGATGTTAAATTAGTTTTTGCTGGTACAGGGCCTGCCGAAGCAGAATTAAAAAAACTGTTACCCGATGCTTTGTTCTTGGGATGGATACAAAGCAATATACTACCTGAAATATACTCTGCCGCCGATTTATTAATATTACCATCGCGATTTGATACTTTTAGTTTAGTTGTATTAGAAGCATTAAGTTGCGGTTTGCCGGTTGTTTCTTACGATTCAAAAGGGCCAAAGGATATTATTGAACATGAGTCGTGTGGTTTTCTTGCCAAAGGTAAAAATGATATGGTGAACAATATTTTAAGGTTTTTCGACGAAAAAAATGATCGAAAAATATTTTCTAAAAATGCAATTGAACGTGCGAAATTGTATAATAAGAAAGACATCCTGGATACACTTATGACAAAAGTAGGCTTATAGTGAAGCATAATATAATGGAAAACAGACAACAGGAAGACTTTGTATGGTGGAAACATGGTGTTGTCTATCATATTTACACCCGTAGTTTTTTCGACAGTAACAATGATGGAATTGGTGATTTACAAGGCATTATAAAAAAGTTTGATTATCTCGTAAGTTTAGGCATAGATGCTATTTGGCTTTCGCCCATTTACAAATCTCCGTTGGTTGATTATGGATACGACGTATCTGATTATCGAAAAATAGATCCTGATTATGGTACTATAGATGATTTTAAAGAATTTCTGGAGCTTTGTCACTCAAAAGGTATAAAGCTGATTATGGATATGGTGCTTAATCATACATCTGATCAGCATCCTTGGTTTTTGGACTCAAAATCCTCCAAACTTTCGGAAAAAAGAGACTTTTATATTTGGAAAAAAAAGAAGCCAAATAATTGGAAAAGTGCATTTGAGCGAACAGGATGGAAGTATGATTCCACAACGAAAGAATATTACTATCATTCATTTTTCCAAGAACAACCTGATCTGAACTGGAGAAACCCTAAAGTTCAAAAAGCTATGTTTAAGGAAATGGAGTTTTGGCTAGACCTAGGTGTAGATGGATTTCGTTTGGATGTGATTAATTACATTGTAAAAGATGAAAAATTTAGAGATGATCCTAGTCTTGTAAACCAACTCCTTTTTAAACCAAAATTATACAGTCGCAATAGAAAAACCTCAATACGAATAGTTTCCGAATTACGCAAATTGGTTGAATCGTATGGCGACAGAGCTTTAATTGGGGAAATATTTGTTTTGCCACCTGGTGATTCGAGCATTGTATCCAAGTTTCTAGGTAAAAATCTGGAAGCATTAAATTTAGCTTTTGATTTTTCACTCATATTTACATTGTGGGGCGCACGTAAATATTACGGATCAATTAATAATATGTATCAGTATTTAAAACAAGGAGCATGGGCTACAATCGTTTTTTCTAATCATGATTTAAAAAGAATATTCTCCAAGTCGTTATGGAATGGGCACCGAATAGACAAGGCAAAATTAAGAGCCATGCTTTTGTTTACCCTAAAAGGAACCCCTTTTATTTATTATGGTGAAGAAATTGGTATGGGTAATGCTAATATACCTAAAAAGCAAATTAAAGATAAACTTGGAAAACGATACTGGCCATTTTACAAAGGAAGAGATTGTGCAAGAACACCAATGCAATGGAGCAACGAACCAAATGCTGGTTTTTCTAATAGTAGCACCTGGCTTCCCGTTAACACAAACTACAAATTAGTAAACGTAGCTTCACAGCAAAATGATAAAGAATCTTTTTTAAATTTATTTCAATTGTTAATAAAACTTAGAAAACAATTGTTAGTATTATGTGCAGGCGAAATTGAATTGTTAAGCTACACCAATAATATATTGATTTATAAACGCACGATGGAAAATGACCAGGTATATATTTTGTTAAACTTTAGTAATTCAACTAAAAACATAGATTCATATAGTAATAGAGAGGTTTTATTTTCGACACATACTCATAAACTGGAAGATCAAACTGCGAATAAGTTCTATTTAGATTCTTATGAAGGTGCCATAATACGATGATTTCTATTTTTTCATTTCACTTTGTCCACGAAACTGTTAGTCTCTATACCTATACCTTCTGTAAAAAGTAAATATAAGTGCCATGGCCAGAATGATGAGCAAGGGTAGCAACATATTAACAATTTTCCAGTAGAGGGATTCGTCAGCCACTTTGTTTTTATCCATTGTGCCCTGCCAAAGCATCAGTGCACAAAGTCGGAAGATGTTGAAAAAGTTTAAAAATACCAATTAATTTCAATCAACAAACCACTGTGGTGTATTTTATCCAACGGGTAAACTGTCTTCCGAGGTAGGAAAACTCGTAGCGTAAGCATTTCTTCAACCTACTTTAAAAGACCTGCAGTTTATTTACACTTATCTGTTAAGGTTCGTTCTAGAGTTCCTCAAATTCTAGTATATCACATCTCATTATTTTATAGGGGCATCGCACCATAACGGGTCTTTTTTGTGTTTGAGCCTGATTGCCTTTTCCAACAATGCTTTTATTTTCCTTAGCCATCTGTTTTTTGTATTTGGATAAAGATATTGAGATTACGGAACAGATGCGTATCGGAGCAACCTTAAAAACTAATGGGATATTTTCGTTTCTTGTACTATTTAAATAATATTTGTTATTTTGTAGCACCATTTATTCTAATACTATATCATTGAGTGTGTGCTTTCAACGGAAGGCACAATCAGACAAACTACCCGATAAACAACCAGACAAACAATCAAACTATGATTAAACACTTAACCCTATTGATGCTATCCCTATGGATTGGCATGTTATCTTTTGGACAAACCTTTACCGGAAAACAGGCAAACAGTTATGTTGAAGGTTCTGCCAAGGTGAGAGTAAACTCCCTAAACGGCAATATTGAATATTTTGAATTTTCAAGCGCCGGACTAAAATCACAAACCCCTAACGCAGCCTTACTTAAACAGAAAATCGGATTACCCGATAAGTATGAATTTAAACAGACCAAAACAACCACTGATCACCAAAAAAATCTTCATCAAAAATTTCAATTATACTACGCTAATATCAAGGTTGAAGGTTTAAGCTACACCATTCATTATAAAAATGGGATTCCCCAAAGTGCCAATGGTAATGTTTTTAAAAAAGAAGGTTTTATCACTCATCCAGCCATTAACGAAAATATGGCCATTAACAAGGCTATTGCCGCCATTCCGGCCAAGCAATACAGATGGGATTTGGATAAAAGCCTATATCCTGCTACCGAACTTTTATATGTACCAATTGATTCTACCTTAAAACTATGTTACAAAATTGATATATATGCTTTGCAACCCTTGGCCAGAGCATATGTATATGTAGATGCAACAAATGGAGCTATTGTTAAAACAATCAACTGTATTCATGATATTAATAAAGTAGGAAAGGCCAATACCAAGTACAGTGGTAACGTTGAAATAACGACCGACAGCATTTCAAGTCTTTTCTACCTTAAAGAAACAACCCGGGGAGACGGCATTAACACCTACAATCTGAATAATGGTAATAATTATACCTCAGCTACTAATTTCACAGATGATGATAATAATTGGGAATCTATAAGTGACCAAATTGCCTATGATGCACATTACGGAAGCGAAATGACTTATGATTATTACATGTCCACGTTTGGAAGAAACTCCATCGACGATAATGGATTTGCGCTAAATTCTTATGTCCATTATCACACAAACTTTTCCAATGCCTTTTGGGATGGCGAAAGAATGACCTATGGAGATGGAGATGGCATTACCAGATTTCCTTTTGTCAGCATGGCCATCGTTGCCCATGAAATCACACACGGTTTAACTTCATATACAGCTAACCTTGAATATGCGTATGAATCAGGTGCCTTAAACGAGTCTTTTTCTGATATTTTTGGTATAGCGATTGATTTTTATGCCAACCCTACAACAGCCAATTATTTAATGGGCGAACAGGTGAGTGCCAATGGTACTATTGGTAGAAGCTTGGAAGACCCAAACAGCATTGGCGATCCGGATACATACCAAGGCAATTATTGGTATAGCGGTAGTGGTGATGTTGGTGGTGTTCATACCAATAGTTCCGTACAAAACTATTGGTTTTATTTGTTATGCGAAGGTGGCTCCGGTTATAACGATCATGGAGATTATTATAATATCACTCCTATAGGTAGGGATATGGCCAGTTCTGTCGCATATAGAAACCTAACCGTTTATTTGACGCAATATAGCCAGTTTTCCGACGCTCGTTTTTATTCTATCCAATCCGCCGTTGATCTTTATGGCGAATGCTCGGCAGAAGTGGAAGCAGTTACCAATGCATGGTTTGCCGTGGGCGTTGGTGAAGCCTACACCAATTCGGTTATATCTTCTTTTTTTGCCGATAAAACTTACGCATGCAGTGCACCAGCAACAATCAAATTCACCAACAATAGTACCAATGCCACCAGTTACCAATGGCTGGCAAACGGA
>JAGXIP010000243.1 GCA_024635585.1 Saccharicrinis sp.
CGGATTGTGTATTAATAAGAAAGGGGCTTCGGCCTTTTTTTTTATCTCGTAAGACAAATAAAAACGATAAATGGAATCATAAGAAATTCCATTTATCTTGAAAGAAAGAACAAATAATTTTGCGGAATCTGTATGATTAAAAGACACTTTCAAAACTTGTAATGAAAGGATTTGAAAGAATATTAAAGGAATCAAAAAATTTAAGATTCAATGTTTGGATTACAAATTGAATGGCAGGAAAGAAATTTTATAAATCCTCCTTATACTTTACAGTTAAAGGTGAAGAAATAAAGAACCTCACTTTCAATATTTTTTGTTTTGTTTAACAAAAAAAGATGCTGTTTTGAGTAAAAATGTGTTAGTGCAAGAGTCTGTGTTTTGTAATGCGTTGATTATTAATACTATGGGGGGGGGGGGAGATTAGGTTTATTATAAACTATTTAATAATTTTATACTCAACCGTATATGCCTAATTATTAGATTTTTATTGGCCAAAATCTTGTATTGTTATATACCATTTTCAAAAACGTTCCAGTAAATTAATAATCTTGGTAATAATGAAAAAAGGGAACAAATCTGAAACCACAACTCTGCGCCAAATGGCAGATGAATTAATCATTGCCAGGGAAGAGAAAACAGAGCTTGCAACTGAAAACTATCAATATCTACTTAAATATAATAGATTTTAAATCACGTAAGACTTAATTGAAACATGATATGAGTAAAAAGAAGAAATTGGGTGATTTAATCACTGATAACAAAGAAAATGCCGAAAAGTTGTCCGCTGCGGATATAAAAGTTGCCTCCGATAAGGATACGAAAGAAAAAAAAATATCAAAGTTAATCCTTGAGAACAAACAAAATTCCGAAGAGTTAAGTGCTGCTTACAAAATAATTGCCACACAAGAAAAAGAGATAAAAAAACAAGCAGAAGCTTTAATCCGAGCTGACAAAGAAAAAGAAAAACAAAGAACAGAGTTAATTAGTGCTAAGAAGGAACTCGCCCATAAAGCAGAGTTAACCATTATAAACAAAGAACTTAATCTGCAAATCATAGAACGCAAAAAGACGGAAGAGGCATTGAAGGAAAGCAATGAGAAGTATTCAAAGGCTTTCCAGTCATCCCCTTATTCAATGACTATTTCAAGTTTGAAAGAGGGAAGATTCATCGAAGTTAACGATGCCTTTACAATGATTTTTGGCTTTACCAGAGAAGAGGCACTTTCTAATTCAACAATTGGACTTGACTTGTGGAAAGATACTGAAGAGAGAAATTCGGTAATATCTGCTCTTCGTTCTGGTAAGGATGTTGAAGGGAAAGAATTCGCATTCAGGAAAAAGAACGGAGAAATCGGGATTGGTTTGTTTTCTGCCAAAATCATTTATATCAATAAAGAGCCCTACATTATATCCAGTATTGACGACATAACCGAACGTAAACAGGCTGAGAAATTATTGAAAGAAAGCGAACAAAAATCCACGTCAATAATGGAAAATTCTGCCGATGCCATTTTCATAGCAAATCAACAAGGAAAGTATGTGTATACCAATAAGGCGGTTTCCGCTATGCTTGGTTTTACATCAGATGAAATGAAAAATAAGACAATCGCAGATATTTCACCCCCGAACAAAACAGAGGAATATTTTAAGTTTTTTAAACAGAAATTGAATAAAGGTAAAGGTGTTACTGAAATTGAACTTTTAAAAAAAGACGGCAACTATATTTCGACAGACCTTAACGCAGTTATATTACCTGATGGTACAATTTATGGAAGTTGCAGGGATATTACTGAACGCAAAAAGGCTGAGGAAGCGTTAAAAGCATCGGAAACAAAATACCATGCCATTTTCGAAAATGTTCAGGATGTTTTTTATCAGACCGACCTTGCCGGGACTGTTTTGGAAGTAAGCCCATCCATCGAAAATATTTTGGGATTCAGCAGGAATGAAATAATTGGCAAACCCATTACTAAACTCTCTTTCGACTTCAAGTCCAAAGATATGTTTTTTTATAAATTGAAGGAAAATGGCGAACTCAGGGATTACGAATTACGCCTTAAAACCAAAACCGGTGAATTTAAATATACTTCAATTAACGCACAATTGATTTTCGATGCCGATGGCAAGCCAAATCATATCGACGGGGTAATCAGGGATATCACCCAACGCAAACTGGATCAGGTTGAATTACAGGCATCAAAGGAATTTTTGAAAAACATTATTAACGTAGTGGCATCGCCTGTCTTCGTTAAAGACGATAATTATAAATATGTTTTGGCAAATAATGCATTATGTTCACTTCTAAAAATTCCAATAGAAAAAATTATCGGCTCAACTGATAGTGAATATTTCCCTGAAGAACAATTGAAAGTATTCACTGAAAAAGATAATGAGGTATTAAAAACAGGCAAAAAAAATATTAACGAGGAATATCTTACTGACGGAACAGGCAAGGTTAGGACTATTGTTACCAAAAAAACCTTATATACCGACACTGCCGGAAATAAATTTCTGGTTGGTGTTATCAACGATATTACCGAACGCAAACAGGCCGAAAATGATTTAATCATTCGGAATAAATTAAACCTACTAAAAGCAAAAGTTTGGGAAGCTGTTTCAAACAAGTCAACAAACGAAGCCGATTTAATAAATTTAATGCTTGAAGAAGCAGGCAATGTTCTTAATATTAGCAGAGCATCATTTTTCCAGCTTGATGAGAAAAAGAAATCATTTGTTGCAAAATACATGTGGTATCTTCCTGAGGTTGGATCTACAAAAAAAGTTGAAATACCTGCAAAATATGTAAAATCTTATCTTGGCCAGGAATCTTTTCAAATACCGCTTCAGCTAAACAAAACCATTCGGTTTTTTGCATCGCCAATTCTAAAACAATACAATATTAAATCGTGGATGGCAGTAGCTTTCGGCAATAAACAAAATCCATCAGGTCTGTTTTCCTTTACCGATTGCAACAGAGAGAGAGAGTGGTCAGATTTGGAAATTGAAGTTTTAATCGACTTGTCAAATATTTTTAAATCATTCACTATTCAAAGAAAGGCTGAGGAATCGCTCCTGAAACTATCATATGCCGTGGAGCAAAGCCCCGTTTCTATTATAATTACCAATTTAGATGGAAACATTGAATACGTCAATCCTAAAGTAACAGAAATAACCGGTTATAAACCTGTAGAATTAATAGGCAAAAATCCGCGAATATTTAATTCTAGCGAAAAGCCAAAAAGTGAATCCCAAAATCTTTGGGAAACCATTTCGTCAGGTAAGCAGTGGTTTGGCGAATTTCACAACAAAAAGAAAAACGGCGAACTATACTGGGGCGCGGCATCTATTTCTCCAATTACGAATGAAAGGGGGGAAATCACACATTATATGGCAATAGAAGAAGATATTACGGAACGCAAAAAAACTGAGTTAGAACTGATAAAAGCCAAAGAAAAAGCCGAAGAAAGTGACCGTCTGAAATCTGCATTTCTTACCAATATGAGCCATGAAATACGTACTCCCATGAACGGCATTCTTGGCTTTGCGGAACTCCTGAAAGAACCGAACCTGTCAACGGATGAACAGAACAGTTTTATAGAAATCATTGGGAAATCCGGGCAGCGCATGCTCAATACCATTAACAGCATTATTGATATTTCAAAAATAGAATCGGGACTGGTGAAGGTCAATATTAAGGAAGCGAATATTAACGAAAAAATGGAATTCGCCTATAAATTTTTCAATCCGGAAGTTGAAAGCAAGGGCATACAGTTTTTCTTAAAATACGGATTGCCTGATAAAGAAGCCATCATTAATACGGATAATGAAATGGTCTATGGAATACTGACCAACCTGGTAAAAAATGCCATTAAATTTACCCATAAAGGTTCAATTGAACTTGGATATGTTTTAAAATCTGACAGTGACCCTGCCGAACTGGAATTCTATGTAAAAGATACAGGCATTGGAATTCCCAAAGACAGACTGGATGCGATATTTGACCGTTTTATTAAGGCTGATATTGAAGATAAGCAGGCTTTTCAGGGTTCTGGATTGGGTTTAACAATAAGTAAATCTTATGTGGAAATGCTCGGTGGCAAAATGTGGATAGAAAGCGAAGAAGGGAGAGGATCAACATTTTATTTTACCATTCCTTATAATATTGAATCGGAAGACAAAAACGTTATCGGAAATGCTGTTCCTGCTGATAATAATGAAGTTAAAATAAAAAATCTGAAAATACTTATTGTCGAAGACGAAGAAATATCGGGAATGCTTTTAGAAATAATGGTCAACACGTTTGCCAAAAAAATTTTAAAAGCAAGAACAGGGGTTGAAGCCATTGAAGCTTGCCGCCTCAACCCTGATATTGACCTGATATTGATGGATATTCAAATGCCCCAAATGAATGGATATGAAGCTACCCTGCAAATCCGGCAGTTTAATAAAGACGTAATCATCATTGCACAAACAGCCTTTGGACTCAGTGGTAACAGAGAAAAAGCAATTGAGGCTGGATGTAACGATTATATTTTGAAACCCATTAAAAAAGATCATTTGGTTGAGTTGATGGAAAAGTATTTTCAGAAAGAATAGAATAAAATAAAATAAACTGACTATCCCTAAAAGTAAAAATGAATCCATAAAATAAAAATCATGATTGATTCAAACTTGAAAAATGCAAAACAGTTCAGCGAAATTGATGCCGGCACACAACGTGATCGTAAGAACACAGTCATAGAGAAGATCAAACATTCTACTACACATGGGTCAGCCGTGCACCTCTTACTGATATTGATACTTGGCATCTTTATCGGTGAGGTGACTATCATGTTGTTTATCGATCAGTTACTGCCCCTCTCGCAATTGGGCATCGCGTTGCTCGATTCAACTTTGCTTTTAATTCTGGTCTTCCCCTTCCTCTACTTCTTTGTTTTTCACCCGATGGGCACTTACATCACCGAACACAAGCAGTTGGAGGACGAATTGTATTTGGCAAGGGATTACAACAGAAATCTTATTGAAGTTAACATTGATCCATTGGTTACAATCAGTTCCGAAGGTATGCTAATGGATGTTAATCACGCTACTGAATTAGCAACGGGGCTTTCTCGCGATGAATTAATAGGAAAATATTTTGCAAATTATTTTACTGAACCGGAAAAAGCAGAAGCAGGATACCAAAAAGTTTTAGCTGAAGGCTTAGTCAAAGATTATGCGTTAACCATCCGGCATACATCCGGCAAACTAACGCCTGTTTTATACAATGCATCAGTTTACAGAAATCAGGAAGGGAACATACAAGGTATCTTTGCTGCCGCACGCAACATCACCGAACTCAAGAAAGTTGAAGAAGACATCCTCAATCTAAATGCATCTCTTGAAATAAAAGTAAAAGAAAGAACTGCACAGCTTGCGGAAACAAATGAAAATCTTCAGAAAGAAATTGAAGAACGCAAGCAGGCGGAAGAAACCCTTCGCGAAAGTGAACAACGGTTCCACCATTTGTTCGAAGTATCACCGGAAGCCGTAATGTTGATCGATCCATTTGATACCAACGTGGATTGGCCAATCGTAGATTGTAATGAAACAGCCTGCAAGATGAACGGGTACGCACGTGAAGAACTTATTGGTAAATCGATCGATATAGTTAACATTACTTACGGAACACCTGAAGAACGGGCCGGATATATGGAAAAATTAAGAAATGCGCGTATAATGTATATGGAAACTTTCCACCGTCATCGGAACGGCCATATTTTTCCGGTTGAAGTATCAACTTCAATTGTAACTTTTCTAGGTCGTGAGATAATATTGGGAATCGATCGCGACATTACCGAACGCAAACAGGCAGAAGCAGAAATCAAAAAAACAAATAAAGAGTTAATAAAGCTAAACACCGAAAAAGATAAATTCTTCTCCATTATTGCACACGACCTTCGCGGCCCGCTGGGCGGATTAATGGGACTGACTGAAGTAATGGCGGATGATTCCCAAAATATTACGCCTGATCAAAAAAAGCAACTGACTTTAGGTTTGAGCCGTTCAGCGCGTAATATCTTTAATTTGCTTGAGAACCTGCTCGAATGGTCGCAAATGCAGAGCGGATACACAGAAGTCAGGCCACAAATGTTAAGTTTAAAGAAAGTATTGAATGAATCTTTAAAAGTAGTAAATGATTCGGCAAAAAATAAGGCCATCGAAATAGCTGTGGAAATTGCCGGAGAACATAAAATATTTGCAGATTCAAATATGCTTCAAACCGTTGTCCGCAACCTGGTTTCAAATGCCATAAAGTTTACCCCGAAAGGAGGAAAGGTAACCATTTCAGCCAAGCCGGAAGAAAACAATGCCATCGTAATTGCGGTGAAAGATACCGGCATCGGTATGAACCGGGAAGTGTTGGATAATCTTTTTCATATCGATACAAAAAACCACCGTCCCGGCACAGAAGGCGAACCCAGCACAGGGCTTGGCTTGTTGCTATGCAAAGAAATTATCGCAAAGCACGGTGGAAAAATCGGGGTAAAAAGCGAAGAAGGGAAAGGCTCGGTATTTTATTTTACCCTTCCTTTTGTTAATGAGACAGACGATAAAGAACAGCCTCCTGTTATTATCGAGGATGAAAACCATATACCCGGAAAGTTTAAAATACTGATAGTTGATGACGACGAAACATCCCTGATGTTATTAAAAATTATGGTTAAGCCATTAGCCAGCAATTTATTTCAAGCAATTACTGGTAAGGAAGCTATTGAGATCTGTCGCATAAATCCTGATATCGATTTGGTGCTTATGGATATAGATATGCCGGGCATGGACGGACATGAGGCCACCCGCCAAATTCGTGAATTTAACAATGAAGTTGTTATTATAGCACAAACGGCTGTTGCACTAACTGGCGAAAGGGAAAAGGCAATGGAGGCAGGTTGCAACGATTACATTTTAAAACCAATAAACAAAGAAAAATTACTGGGATTAATACAAAAGTATTTGAAAAAATGATAAAATGAAAATTGACAATTAAACGACATAAAATAAAGCACATGGCTATAACACGCGCTCATAAATAATTGCCGTTTTGTAGATTATTCAAGCCTTGCAGCTCGCTTCAAAGTACAGTGTGTCTTGAAAGGAAAGCACTCCGAAGTCGGCAACTATTAATAGCGCCATCCGTAATCTAAAATATTTCTAAACAGGATCATAAAATATCCCATCTATCGTTATATTTCCTACTTTTACACCGCTTCATCCTGCATTGGTTAACAAAACACATTTGTACCAATGAATAAATCATTACCATCACGATTTACTGTTTCCATCCCGGTAAAACCTTATGTTAAAAGGTTCCTCGACATTAATTTCGGGCTTCCCATTGACTTTACCAAAAATGCTCATTCATGCAAGCATTTTCAATCCCTGTTTAAAAATGGTAATGCGATCAAACTTAGAAAAGTATTGCTAAGAAAAACATATACCGACATACGAAGACAACAATTAACTGGTGATTCTTTAAAATCATTAAAACTTGCATTTATTGCAAGTTTTAATGATTTAATCGGTACCTTTGCCCTATGAAAAATTACACAAATCGCAAAGAATACATAAGCAAATTATTGGCATACAAAGATAAAGAC
>JAGXIP010000244.1 GCA_024635585.1 Saccharicrinis sp.
GAACATAGATTCGCCGGTAATATGGGTGCGGTAGTCTAACATGCTTGGGATAGCTCTATCCATTTTTCCCAATGCATCTTCTTTTACAATAGCAAAGGCAAGACCAGCAGGAGCAAGGTTCTTTTGTGCTCCACCATAAATAAGGTCATATTTAGAGATGTCAATAGGACGTGAGAAAATATCGGACGACATATCGGCCACTAAACGTACGCCAAGGTCGAGGTCAGTTTTTATCTCGGTTCCATAAATGGTATTGTTGCTGGTGATGTGCAGATAATCTAAATCCGAAGGAACAGCAAAGCCTTTTGGTATATAATTGTAGTTTTTGTCTTTAGAAGAAGCTACTTCAATTATTTCGCCAAATAACTTTGCCTCTTTTTGCGCTTTGGTAGCCCATACACCGGTATTTAAATAACCAGCTTTGGTTTTTAAAAGGTTGTAGGGAGCCATACAGAATTGCATGCTGGCACCACCACCTACAAACACCACCTGGTATCCAGCAGGTACGTCTAATAGTTCTTTAAAAAGAGCAAGAGCCTGATCCATTACTGCAATAAACTCTTTGGAGCGGTGAGATACCTCCATAACGGATAAACCTGTTCCGGCAAAATTGATAACGGCTTCTGCAGTATTTTTGATGGTAAATTCCGGTAAAATAGAGGGTCCGGCAGAGAAATTGTGTTTTTTCATAGTTGAATATATTTATATTTACTTCTTAGTCATATGAGATTGTTACTAATTATCCGCAAAAATAGAAAAATATGGAGTTTAAATAGGGAATATTTTTACTATTTAATGATTTTTATCATTTAAAATCGGCTTGGTTTACAAAAGGTGATTTTACAATTTCAGCTTTTAGGTTTTTGTTTCGTACTTTAATATAAATTTCGGAACCTAACTTGGCGTAAGCTGAATTTACATATCCTAATCCTATACCTGTTTTTAATATTGGCGATTGAGTACCGGATGTTACTCTGCCTATAATATTGTCATCGGCATCAACAATTTCGTATCCATGGCGTGGGATGCCACGGTCAATCATTTTAAAACCTTTTAAACGTTGGTTAACGCCTTCGGTTTTTTGCTTCAGCAATAGTTCTCTGTCAATAAAGGGTTTATTGTTGGCAAATTTTGTTATCCAGCCCAGTCCTGCTTCAATAGGAGAGGTGGTATCGTCAATGTCGTTACCGTAGAGGCAAAAGCCCATCTCTAAACGCAAGGTATCCCGTGCGCCCAAGCCAACAGCTTGTATTCCAAATTCTGCACCCGCTTCAAATATGGCATTCCAAACTTGCACAGCGTCCTTATTGTACATATACAATTCAAAACCTCCGGCCCCGGTATATCCTGTGTTTGAAATAATTACTTCATCTACTTCGGCTATTTTTCCAGTGGTGAAACTATAAAATGGTATGTTGGAAAGGTTAATGTTGGTTAGTTTTTGCAATGTTTCAATGGCTCTGGGTCCTTGAATGGCCAGTTGCGAAATAGTGTCGGATGCGTTTTCGAGTTCAGCCTCCATGGTATTATTTTTAAGGCACCAGTCCCAATCCTTTTGGATATTGGCAGCATTTACCACTAGTAAGTATTTTTCCTCTTCGTATTTGTAAACCAAAAAATCATCAACAATACCTCCTTTTCCATTGGGAAAACAGGTGTATTGTGCCTGTCCAACAGAAAGAGTAGACGCATCGTTTGAACTTACTTTCTGAATAAAATTGAGGGCATTGGGACCTTTTACCCAAAACTCGCCCATGTGCGAAACATCAAAAACCCCAACGGAATTGCGCACTTGCAGGTGTTCATTTGTAATGCCAGTATATTCAATGGGCATCTCGTAGCCTGCAAAAGGAACCATCTTCGCATTGAGCTTGTTATGGATAGCGTAAAATGCAGTTTTCTTCATGCTTGTATGTTTGTTAGTTATATTGATTTTATTTAAGCTATATTTAAACTTTATCGGCTGATGCAAATGTATGCATTTGATACAAATCTTTTTATGACAATTATTTTCTTTTTGGGCTTTAGTGGATTCAAAAAATAACATTTTGTGTTTGTATTTTTTTAAGAATGTATATCTTTAAGTCATACAATGAATTAATAAGCGGAAGTTTTATGTTCTTTTGAGAAAAAAGCATAAATTTGTCATATTTTAATTTTAAAAATTGGGCCTAATGGAAGGGGAGCATAAGTATATAAATTTATCCTATCTTGAGGGAATTGCTGAAGGGGACAAAGACATTATTAAAGAATTAATTGAAATTTTTATAGAACAGATACCAGAATTTACCGACGGTTTTGAAGAAAGCATGTTGCATGAAGATTGGGTAAAGGTGGCGGCTATTGCGCACAAAGCAAAATCATCGGTGATGTCTATGGGAATGGAAGAGCTGGGTAGCATTGACCTTAAAAACATGGAGCTATTGGCCAAGCAACTTCGTATTATTGAATTAACGGAGGAGAAAGATAAGAATGAAAAGCAGAACAAGGAGGTGGCCAAATTAATACAAAACCTCGAAAGCTACCCCAAAGACAGAGTTGGGTGGGTTGTGGAGAATGCGAATAAAGCACAATTGCAAAACCTGATTGATAAGTTTAATTCCCATTGCAATAATGCTGTTGAAGAATTAAATGTTGAAATAAGTACCTATTAAACCTTACATACTCTTATGATTGAAACAAGATTGAATGATGGAATGTTAGTTGCCGGTATTAAAGAATCGGACAGGCTAACGGCTGCGGTTGCGGATGATGTAAAGCGTTCGCTAACAAAAATTATATCTGGCAGCAAAAATAAAGTGTTGCTTAATCTCTCCAATATCAAATTTATCGATAGTACAGGGTTTGGGGTTTTGATATCGGCATTAAAAACGGCCAGGCAAAATGATACAGAGTTTGCTTTGTGCTGTATTCAAAAAGATGTGATGAGCCTGCTTACATTAATGAAATTAGACAAAGTGTTTGAAATTTGCGATAGTGAAAGCTAAGATTAGTAATGGAAGGTGAGTAATTACCTATTTCATTCTATGCTTTGATTAAGGTAAACATTTATATGGTTTTGGCTAAAAGCAGAAAGCCCAGTTCAATAATGAATTGGGCTTTCTGCTTTTTTGTGATTAAATCACTTCAATTGTTGATGCTGGAATCCAACCTTCACTGCCGTTGCGTATATCTATTCTGTTCCATTCACCCAGTTCCTCCAATATGTTTACCTTGGTTCCTTCGTGTAGAATAAAAAGGTCGGTGCCGCCCGATGATGGAGAGCTTTTAACGCTTACCGAAGGCTCAAAAACAATGGCACTGTTGCGCTGTGTAAGTCGGTTTTTTTGAGATGCCGAAAAATTAAAAGCTACTATGGCAAGCACAATTAAAATGATGGCTGCGCCAAATGAAGCTTGCTTTAAATTCCTTCCTCGTGAAAATAGAAATGTGCCAAAGCTAAGTACAGCAATCGCAAATGCAGCAATGGAGATAAGTGCCCAGGTATCGGATTTGGTTTTATTTTTAAAATCATTGAACCACGAAACCAAGAAAAATTCTCCAACCGTTTCTATTTTATCGGTTATCTGCATGTTGCTCATCTCCAGGTTGTACCTAATATCTTTATCGTGCGGAGCAAGCAAAAGTGCTCTCTCGAAATTAAGAATGGCCTGGGGTAGCTGACCTGATTTATAATAGGCGTTACCCAAATTGTAATATACCTCGGCACTCTCGACTCCGGTTTTAAGTATATCGGAATAGGCCGAAATGGCTTCGTTATATTTTCCCTCCGTAAATAGGGTGTTGGCATTTTGGTACCTGTTATCCTCCTGGGCATAAGCCGATGTAAAGGATAATAGAACAAGGGTATATATAATTAATCTCTTCATCTTTTTATAATTAGAATCAAGTATCAAGATATAAGTATCAAGAATTATTTTTTAATTTGATTGTCTAACTTACTTATGTTGGACAATGCTCGTTGGTACAGTTTGTCCATTTGTTCTGAGGCATCGGCACCTGGTGAGTACCTTGCAAATTCGCAAGTATCAAGTATCGAAATAAGTTCTTCACGCACCTGGTCTTCTGCACCTCTCTCTGCTATCAGCAAGCTGATTTTATCTTTATTCAATTCGCTAACAGGCAAATATAGCTTGTCGCTTAAATAGGTATAAAGGGCTCTCAATACTTCGTCGTAAAAGGCTGCATGATCCTTGGCCTTTAAATACGTTGAGGATTTTTTCAAGCGCTTTTGAGCCATTTTATTGGCTCTCTTATTCTTTGCCTGCAACACGTTGGCATTTTCGTGCATGCGTTTGCGATATAAAATAAAGGCAATGGCCAATAGGAGCAGGGGTAAAATGTAGCCCAGGTAAAATAACATAGAGCCAAATAAGAAAGTTCCCTTGGGCTTTAAATGTGGGTTGCCGGTTTTTATAAAACGGATGTCCTTGCCTATAAACCTAACATCTTCGCGGTTAACACTTGATGGACTGTAAGTTCCTGCGGAATATTCCTGTCCATCGCCGTTTTTCTCCACCTCAATATTGATGGGCTGAGAATTAATTGTTTTAAAACTTTCTGTTTTATAATCAAAATACGAAAATGATAGCGGATCGATGGTATAATTACCAGGGAAACGAGGTATCACCAGGTATTCCAGCGTTTTGCTGCCTTTCATACCGGCAGTGGTATTCTGGAAATTATTATTTGTAGTAGGGTCAAAAACGTCAAAATCGCTTGGGAAATTGAACTTGGGCGACGACATGAGTTTATGGTTTCCTGTGCCCGATATAACTACTTTGATGGTAATGCCATCGTTAACTTTTACCTTGTTGGCCGAGGTGGAAACCTCCATGTTCAATTGACCTACGGCTCCCGAAAAAGATGCTGGTTTGCCTGCTGGATAAGGCTTTACAGTTACTTGTATGGGATCGGATTTAACCCTTTTTTTAACCACCCGAAAGTTATTATCGAAAAAATCGTCGAAAATGCTTGTGGATCTGCGGCGAACGCGTTGTTTAATTAAAAACTCTATTTCGGTGGGTTCAATGGTTTGTACGCCGGTGTTTTGGGCATATAAAACCTTTTTTTCAAAAGTTCCTACCCTATATTGTTTGTTGTTGACAACCTCGTAATTCCATTCTATATTACTGGCATCGGCTACGTCTTGCACTATAAAATTTCGGAAATCGGGATGCTTGATGTCCGATACATTGTCCAAATCGATAACAGTATATATTTTAGTGGTTAAAACAAGTGGTTCGCCTTGGTAAATACTGCTCTTGTTATTTGTTACCTTAATAAAAAGATCATCCTTTGTAAACGAAGCGTTGTCGTTCGTGGCACTTTCTTGCTGTTGCTGTTGTTGCCTCGATGAAGTCGCTGCTCCTGCCGATTTCACCACCTCAATATTCAGTTTGTTGCTCGAATACTTTTTTCCGTCTACGGTTATCTGAGCCGGATCAATGCTATATGTTCCAGGTTTGTCCGAAATGAGGATGTATGTGTACGAATACTGTTTGCTCCGTGTTATGCTTCCGTTAATTATTTGGGTGCTTGAACTTGTCATAACGCTGGGTCCCATTAAAACAGTAAAGTCGGCCAATGGGGGTAATCGTAAATCACTACCTTCCTCGTTGACAGAATACACCAGCTGAAATTTTTCCCCTGCCAACACAGCTTGTTTGGCCTGAGCCGTAAACTGAATATCTTGGGCGCTAAGCTTACCTATAAAGGTAAACAGAAGTACTCCGAATAATATATATTTTAAGTTGTGCATCATCTTAATATTGTAATTCTTCGCAAAAATAGAATATTTACCAGTTTTTCTCGATGTTTTTGGAAGGAGCAGCTTTAATTTTTCGTTTTTCGTCCTGCAGCTCCTGCTCGTCTTGGTTCAGTGCATTAAGGATTCGCTGGGCAGCTTCTTTCGAAATTTGATCATCCTGAGGTTGTTGTTCGGGACTATCGGGTGTGCCGTCGTTATTTGAATCGGTATCACGATAGTCAGGAATTCCATCACCATCGCTATCTTTTGGCTGGTTTGGATTTTCACCGGCTTCTTGTTTATCGGGTATTCCGTCGTTGTCCGAGTCTTTGTCCTGATAATCGGGTACACCATCGCCATCCGTATCCTCTTGCTCACTCTTGTTACCTTTGTTGTCTTGTTGTTCCTTGTTGTCAGGTATTCCGTCTCCGTCGCTATCCTGTTTGTTTTGATCTTGGTTCTGTTGGTCTTTGTTTTGATCCTTATTTTGATCTTTGTTCTGGTCTTTATTTTGATCTTTGTTTTGATCCTGTTGCTCCTTCATTTTCATGGCTGCAATCAGGTTGTAGCGTGTTTCATTGTCTAATGGGTTGTTCCTTAATGACTGCTTGTACGATGCAATGGCTTTATCTATTTCTTTTTTAGCCAGATGGACATTACCTATATTGTGCAAAACCTCGGCTTTTTGTTCTTTGCTAAGGTTTTCCTGGTTAATACTTTTAAACTGGTTTAACGCTTCTTCGTATTTTTCCTGTTTAAAATAGGCATCGCCCAGGTTAAACTCGGCCTCAAACGACGATTTACCTTCTTTAAGTTTGTCTAAGGCTTTTTTATATTCTATCTCCGACTCTATAAATTTTCCTTCTTTATATTCGTCGTTACCGCTGCGTATGTGTTTGCGCTCTTTTTGGCCAAACGCTTGTGCAGCAATTAATATCATTAGGATGCTCAATAAGCTTCTCATTTTTTCTCCTCCTCTTCAAACAGTTTAATTTTGCGCAAGTATTTGTTTTTACGATCCAATACCATAAAATCTATCAATAAAAATATCAACGCTATCCAGGCTATATACTGAAATTGGTTTTCGTAATCGGTATAAACTTTGGATTCCATCTCTGTTTTTTCCAGTTTGGATAAGGAATCCACTAAATCGTTCATTCCCTTACGTATGTTATTGGCGGCAATAAACTCGCCATCACCCGACTTGGCAATATCGGCCAACATAGCCTCATTGAGTTTAGAAATAACTACGTTACCCTCTCTGTCCTTCATAAAGTTATTTTTATCGCCTCCCGCAATCGGAATAGGAGCACCCTTGGGAAGACCCATTCCTACGGTATATACTTTTATGCCCTTTTCAGCCGCAGCTTTGGCAGCTCCTATAGCATCGTCTTCGTGGTTTTCGCCATCAGTTATCACTATAATGGCGCGGTTAACATCTTCTTGCGGACTAAATGAACTGATGCTCCGCTGAATGGCTGCGCCGATAGCGGTGCCTTGTGTGGGCACAATGTCGGTGTTAATGGACGAGATAAACATTTTTGCCGAGGGATAATCGGTGGTTATAGGAAGCTGGGTATAAGCCTCTCCAGCAAAAACAATCAAGCCCACCTTGTCATTCTTCAGCTTGTCAACCAATTGATAAATAGCTCTTTTGGCTCTGTCGAGTCTGCTGGGCTCAATATCTTGTGCATTCATGCTGTTACTCACGTCCAATGCAATCATTATCTCAATGCCTTTACGCTTTACTGTTTCGAGCTTTGTGCCAAACTGAGGACCAGCCAAGGTAAATAGGATAGCGGTAAAAGCCAGCAACATCAAGTAAAACTTAATAACCGGACGTACTGCCGAGGCACTAGGCATAAGTGGCTGTAATAGCTCGGGGTTGCCAAAACGTTGCAAGGCTCGTTTTTGTCTTTGTCCAATCAAAAGACTGGCAAAAGCCAACACCGGAACAAGGATTAGCAAGTATAAAAATTCGGGATGTTCAAATCTAAACATGGTATGTTTTAATTAATTGGTACATCTTGTAAAACTCTCTGCATTATTAATACTCCTTCGTGATTACCCCTAACCCCTAAAGGGGAATTAGCTCTCTCCGGGGAGTTAGGATTCTCCCTTTAGGGAGTTAGAGGGTTTTTGTAAAAAAAATGTTTTTTTTAAGCCATGCCTTAGGGCAGATTCCGCAATACGGTGCTTCTTAAAAATGCTTCCATCAACACACTTACGGCGGCCAATATGGCCCACAGCATATATTCTTCCGATCGTTTGGTATATTCTTTTACTTCTATTTTTGTTTTTTCAAGTTGGTCAATCTCTGCATATATTTTTTTAAGGCTTTCTTTGTCCGTTGCCCTAAAGTATCTTCCATCGGTTATCTTTGATATTTCCTTCATCATATCTTCGTCTATCCGCACCTCTTCTTCTACAAGCCTTGTTCCATAAGGAGTTTGGATGGGTCTTTGTGCTATGCCTTGTGTACCCACTCCAATGGTGTAAACCCTTACGTCAAAGGTTTTTGCTATTTCGGCTGCTGTTAGGGGGGCTACTTCGCCCTGGTTGTTTACACCATCTGTTAATAGGATAATTACTTTCGATTTGGCATCGCTGTCCTTGATGCGACTCACGGATGTGGCCAATCCCAGTCCAATCGCCGTGCCGTCCTCCACCATGTGGGTAGTAATGTTGGCCATCATATTTACCAATACTTTTTTATCGGTGGTAAGCGGGCACTGGGTAAAGCTTTGTCCGGCAAAAATTACAATACCTATTTTATCATTTTCGCGGGCCGACATAAATTCGATAGCCACTTCTTTGGCCGCTTCTAGTCTGTTGGGCTTAAAATCCAAGGCCTCCATACTGGATGAGATATCCATGGCCATCATAATATCAATACCCTCAGTAACCACATCGTGCGAACTGTTTGACGATTGAGGTCGAGCTAGCACAAGCACCAGAAACAGAATGGCCAACGACCTTAAGGCAATGGGCAAATGTCTTAAATAAACCTTCCAGCTAACAGGCGCTGCATCAAAACCTTTGAGCGATGATATTTGCAGCGAGGCCTGTGCACTTTTATGTTTCCAAATATACCAGGCTACCATTGGCACTACTATCAATGCAAGGTAAAGGTAGTTTGGGTGTAAAAAACTTATATCGTTCATTGTATAATAATCTGTAACTGTAATAAATTATATTGCCTTTTGGGCTTACTTTTCGAGAGTAGCGCTTGCGCTGGTTTCAGCTTCATTGGCCAGCATAGTCTCTTTTTCTTCCTCCAATGATTTTACTTCTTCTTTTTTTGTTTGATTTACAAAAAAGTAGGCATTCATCAGGCTTATTCCGTTTTCGTCGGGCAAGGGATTAAATTTAGCAAACTTTACCAAGTCGGCTAGTTCGAGTACCTGCCGGAGTTGTTCCATGGATTTAGGACCTATATCCAAAGTGCGCAGCGAGTCGAATATTTCTTGCGATGTTTGCTCCATGGCTGGCTGCTCGTATCGGAGCTCAATATAGTTACGGATGGTATCGGTTACCTGGGTGTAAAACTCTTTAACTCTATTATGCTCCCAAAGTTTCGATGCCTTAATTTTATCCAACTCGCGCAAAGCTATAACATGCGCAGGTTCCTTAGGTTTGGGCTTGATAAATGACAATCTGCCCTCGGTACGATTTTTTCGCAGATAGAGGAAAAGCCAAATCAGTAACCCCAAAGCCAGTGCAATACCTCCATACAGATAGATAAAACCCAACACTTCGCTAATTTTGAAGGGTGCATCTATCGGTGCTTTTATGTCCATTACCCCTTTTTCGGGATCTACATCCTCAAAGGGATTTATTACCATTAAGCTCAATTCGTTGGAAGCTGCAATGTTTTTCGCATCCTGTTGAATAATCTCAAGCTGGATGGGTGGAATGTAATGCAAGCCACTATCGAAAGATGTAATGCGATACAGTTGAGTTAGTACAAGGCGGTTATGGTCTATTTTAACGCTATCCACCTCACCTTTTTCAACAATCTCAATATTTTTTGTGATGGTATCTGTAAAATTCGGGAAGTTAATTATTAAACCTTCCGGCTGGCTTACCTCCAGCGTTAAGTCTATCTGTCCGCCAATAAAAATCATGGTACTGTCGAGCGTGGCCTTCACATTTATCTGCTGGGCGTTGGTCGAAAAGGCCACCATAAACAGCAACATGGCAAGCGTGCTGATTTTTATGCCGAGACGTTTTATCGTATTTATGGTTACAAAACCGCTCATTACATTCGTTTTTTAAATAGGTACATTAACGATTTTACATAATCTTCGTCGGTTCGGATGGAGGTATTGTCGATACCACACTTGCGAAAGATAGACTGTGTGCTCTGGTCTTTTTCTCTCCACCACTTGGCATAGGCCTCTCTTACCTTGGCATTCGAGGTATCTATCCACGAATAACTATCTGTTTCGGCATCCTTCAACTTCACAAGCCCAACAGAGGGCATCTCTGTTTCGCGTTTGTCGTAAATTTTTAAGGCTACCACATCGTGCTTTTGATTGGCAATTTTTAGTGCGTTTTCAAAATTATCGTCCATAAAATCAGAAATAACAAAAGCGGTACATCTCTTTTTTATGGCGTTGGTCAGGTATCGTATGGCTTCGGAAATATTAGTGGTTTTGTTTTCGGGCGTAAACGATATTAACTGACGGATAATGTGCAAGATGTGCTTTCGTCCTTTTTGTGGGGTGATAAACTTCTCTATCTTATCCGAAAAAAAGATAACCCCAATTTTATCGTTGTTTTGTATGGCCGAAAA
>JAGXIP010000245.1 GCA_024635585.1 Saccharicrinis sp.
ACGGTTTCTTCTTCAAGCCGCACATCAATTTTAATGTTACCATCCTGGTTTTGGTAGATGAGTATTTCACCTTTGTTTTCCATAACTCCCGTTTTTGTATTTTATTCGTTCAGCTTAATAAAAGCCTGTTCCAATTGAATGCAGTCATTATTTGCGATATTTAATTCGCATTTTTATTCCTGTTTATCGTATTCGTTCCAATAAAACATTGCCCCGTCGAGGTCGATGGTTTTGTAATATTCCAATAATTTGACAAACAGCGCATCGCCTGCGCCATGCATTGTCAACGATAACAGGGTATCTAAATAATTTTCTATTGTGTTAATTTTTGTATTTCCCGATGAAATTAAGCGTTCAACCTCATCTTCAAGCAAAGGCATCTGTTTTGTCAGATACTCATTAAATGAATTTATTATTCCCGCTATTTCCCGTAACGCATCGTTTTCCATTGATTCTATTTTTCTATTGTCGCAAGTTTGAATAGAAGTAACTCCTTTATTATTAATAATGTTAATTTTTATCCTTTTACACTACTTCCTTTTCAGTTTCAACTATGGTCATTTTTTGTTTTTATCGTATTTCAGTTAGAAGGCAAAAATTAAATCATCACGTTCAGTTAAATAAAAACCTGTTCAAGTTATGGTTCGGTGAATTTCATCCATTTTTTTTTTAGCCTATTCTTTATTCGTAATACTTCTGTTTCCTTTTATTAAATGCTGGCATTGCTCCTTCAAGTACCTTTACGATACATTTATTGACCTCTTTATTTTCTATACTGCCGGATATAAAAGAAAACTTATTCTCATTTTCTTTTTCAAGATTTGCAAATATTACCTGTTCCGCATCTGCTACAACTGCTAAATTGGGGTTGTGAGTTACCATGATTATTTGACGTTTCTTTTTTGCTTCTCTGATAAAAGGAACAAGGATATTTGCAACACTATAATTGTCCAAATTATCTTCAGGTTGGTCAATAATTAAGGGTATATCATTTTTGTCGAGGATTAGATAAAATATTAATAACAAAGCTCCGCGTTCACCCGGAGAAAGCTGCTCCAATTTTTTATCTCCTTGCTTAAGTTGATAATTATAATCAAGAAAATCCAAAGAGAACAAGTAGGTATAAAATTCTTTTATTTCTGATACTTGATCTCCCACAAAACGGTACTGATTATTGTCCTGTCCCTCCCTCTGATCTTCTTTAAGAGCCTTAATAATTGAATCCAAAAAACTTACAACATCGTCTTCTTTATCAAAATCTACACCTGAAATAATTTGCTTTAACTGAATTTCACCATCATTAATATTTCTAAAAGTTCCAGCCTTTTGTTTGTTGATAAAGGACATAAACTTTAGAATAAACTCCGGTTTTAAAGCCAACGATGCTTCTATATTTATTGGATAAGTTTTCAGCAATTCTTTGTTTTCATCAATTACTGAATCAATCCTATTTTTAACAGCTTTGTAAATATTAATTACATCCAACTTCCGTTTAAAAATTTCTTTCAATTTTTCCTTCCGAAGTAGATAGTCTTCATCTAATTCAATGCTTAAATTAGTTTCAATATATTCAATTTCTAATTTATAGAACTCTATAGTGTCCGGTGTATTTGCATCTCCTCTGATTTCTTTCTTCTTCTTTTCCCAAACAGCTTTTGCTAAAAGATATTGCTGATATGCTTTTTGTTCTGTTCCTAATTTGGTTTGTTCACTTTCAAGCATCTTTTGTGCTGCATTCAGCATTATTGGTATGCTCTTGGCTATTTCAGTTTCTATTAATTCTCCCTCTCCAAGCAAGGCTTTTAATTCACTTAATTTTTGTTCCTTAACTTGAATAATCGAATCGAATTGTGAATAATCTGTTTTTAATAAAAAAGCTTTTGTAATATCAACGCCAATGGAGATAAGAGCTTCATTTTTTGAGTTTATATATTGTTGTATCTCTGATGCCTTAAATTCAATCTCCTTTCTTATTTGCTTCAATAATTGAAGATCAAGAAGCAGTTGTTTTTTGTTTCCTTCTGTTTCTTTCTGTTGTGTTTCAAGTCCTGCAATATTTTCTTTTAGTCTTGCTAATTCTTTTAGCTGCTCTTCATTTGCCTTTTTCTTTAACGGATCCTCATTTGGATCTGAAACTATTGGTGGCTCTATAAGCGCCTGAAGTTCTTCCTCCTTTTTCCCTTTTTTCTTCGTTAATTCCGCTTTATATGCTGGATTTTCTTTTGATTCCAGCAAAATAATATCAGCATTAATTTGATTCAGATCTTTAATAAGAGATTCAATCTCAGCATCTACACTTCGTTTTTGATATTGAACCAAGTCACTAAAAGTTGATGTATTATACCTCTCAGATTCGGCGATGTGTGTGAAAACAACTTTTTCTATTTCATTCTTAAATTCTTCGGTGCTTGATACTTCGTTTGTTAATCTCTCAAATTGACCTTGTGGAAGATATTTGACTTCTTCAATAGCTCCTTCGTCAGCATTATCATCAAGGTTTCTCTGTACGTCTTTTCCACTCTCCCAGTGTAGGGATGCAGTAAAATTCTTTGCATGTTTACCATCACGAAACTTTTTCTTTCTTAGAAATGAAAAGTCATCATGATTGTTGCAATCACCACATAATGCAATCATATCTGCGATTGCACTTTTTCCACTTCCTTTATTTCCAATAATTGCAACCAACTCACTATTTAACGGTATTTTCACATCATCAAACCACTTGCCATATCGACCATCATATCCAACGACCTGAGAGATGTTTAGTTCTTTAATGTATTTGGTACGATTTGTTATCACCCGATTAAAAACAGAAGGTTGATCTCCTATAAATACGCGACCTTCTGGCTCATTAATAACTTGCCGTAATCCGTCAAAAGTTGGATCCGCTTTTATCCAACAATTACTCTTTAGGGTATAATCACTAATTTTATGGTTATCAGAACCAATAATCATAGGCAACCTTTTCCCAATAGCAGGAAAAACAACATCGATATATCCTTTTTGATCGCTTGACTGACCTAATTCATATATATCAACATTTTTAGCAATATCCGTTTTTTGCGCCATCGTGTGTTGTAACGCATTCGTGATAGTTTCTATTGAACTATGTTTTTTGCCAGAGTGAATTGTTACTATGCCTCCTAATTCATGAATTAAATTAATGGTATCTATTAAATCACAATAGACTTCATTGGGTTCCTTCGATTCGCTAATGATTTTTCTTATCTCAGTTTTGTTTTGAAGCTGTCCCCAAACATATTCTAAATTGCAATCTTCGGCAAAAATTCCGATAAAATGGATGGGTTCGCTACCTCTAGCATCCGATAAAAATTCTATGCCCGGTAATATTGTTATACATTTCTCTCCACCTAATAATTGCAAAGATTTAATCCTCTCAACATCTATAATATGATGATCGGTAATTGCGACAACACTTATTCTATTTTTAGCCAATTCTTCTATTATATCAAAATTGCTAGCTGGTTTATTATGATAATCATAAGAGGATGGAGTATGAAAATGCAAATCCCATTTACGCCACTCTGCGCCTTTTGAATAGTTATTTTCCATAATTTCAGTTTACTATTGTTGCAAGTTTGGAAAGAAGTAAATCTTCAAAATCTTTAAGCTTAAGATTTTCAATTTTCATTCTGTCAATTTGAATTTGAATTTTCAATATTAGTCGTGAAAATGACACAACTCTTTCTTTTTCTGGAATTAGTATTGGTATTTTGATAAGGTCTTTAATTGGCAATTGTGGCTGCGCTGAACCAGATAAATAGTTTTCAATTGCCTTTTTTATTTCTGAATTACGAAGCATTGAGTAAATAAAAATTGTGGATTCTGAAAACTCTTTGGCTCTCATTATCACCATGCCAGAATTAATTCTTATATCATTGAAAGTTATTGCTTTACTATAAAAACCAACATTTCCAACGGTTCCCCTAGAAGTTAGCACAATATCATTCCGTTTTAATTTCCCTTTCCTTAGTTCATTGTCTTTTTCTTCAGTAATAAAAATAGTTCTTGAAAAGTCAAATCCAATTTTTGTAACATTTCCAGCATTTAAAAACAAACAAAATCCGTTGCTAAACATTTCTTCAATGCTTGGATAATTTGTTCCCCTATCTCCATCTATTACATCAATTAATTCATTTAAAGAACCCATTCTCCACCCTTCAGGAATTTCACCTAATTCACTTTCTACCATTTTACCACCACTACTTTTGTAAGGCAAGCTATCTGTATCCGGAAATTCAAAATCAACAAACCAATGTTTGTAAAGTGCCTGGGCTGTTTCTTCCAGTTTTTGGTTGAGTTGTTCGTTGAGTTTTATGCGGTTTACAATGGTGTTGTATTCTTTTACAATTTCACGCTGTTTTTCGATGGAGGGGATTGGGAGTTCAATGCTGCAAAATGCATCCCAACTCAAACCACCGCGAACATCAGCATCGGTATAAAACCATGCATTTCTATCAAATTCCCTTCTTGAAAACCACATCATCAAATATTCCGGGTCAAGAATATTTTCATCAGTTATTTTAAATACATCGTATGCCGGCGAAACCATAAATTGATATGATTTATCAGATAATGCAATTGGTATTTTTTTATCCCTGCCAACATGCATTCTGTTGCACGCAAACTGGCCGGGCTTAACAATCTTATAAACTGACATATCAGTTCCAACAACATTTGCAACCGAAGGCATGAAAAACTTGTCGATATTTATTCCAAGCAACTCAGTTGCTTTCATATCAGCATTCCTCTGATTTACCAATTGTATGAAATCCCTTATTTTTTTATAGTTTGAATTCATTCCTTGGTTTTAATATAGTATCCGCCTGTTTTATCGGCCCCTTTGAATTCAATTGTTCCCGCTTGCTTTAATTTGGCAATCTGCCTTTCAATTGTTCTTTTTGTTTTGTCGGGTATCGAGGCTGCAATTTCATTGGCATTCATTCCGGGTTTTTGCTCAACCATTAACAGTATTTTATCGCTTATATTTTTTACACCGACATTTACACCGACATTTACACCGACATTATTGTCAGTAATCAAAGTTACACCTTGCCGGTTTTTAAGCGTGGTAAGAATTTTATCCATCATAAATTCAATAAAAACTCCGCAATCAGTGGCGTTTGTGCTTTGGTTGATTACCTCGTAATATTGCTGCTGGTTCTGAAAAACGATATTTTCGACAGGCAAATGCTCAAAAATGGGGTGCAACCGGCTCAATATAAGCGATTGCCACAATCTGCCCATGCGTCCGTTGCCATCGGTAAAAGGGTGTATAAATTCAAACTCGTAATGAAAAACACAACTTTTAATCAATAAATGATCGTCAGATTCATTGAGCCATTGAAACAAATCGGCCATTAAAAACGGGACACGGTTGGCTGGCGGAGCAATATGTATTGCCCGGGTTCCGGCAAAAACACCTACACCACCTTGGCGGAATCGTCCGGCATCGTCAATCAGCGCTTCCATCATTAAACCGTGGGCTTTAAGCAAATCATTTACCTTATAAGGATTTAAAGTTGTAAAAGCATCATAGGTTTTAATGGCATTTTTTACTTCCTGAATTTCGCGCAAAGTCGCCACTACATTTTTACCTTCGAGAATTTCGGTAATCATACTTTCGGATAGCGTATTGCCCTCAATGGCCAGCGAACCCTGAATGGTTTTTATCCGGTTAATTTTACGCAAGAGCAGCCCGTCTTCCTGCTCCATACGGATGGCATAACGTTCAATTTGCGCCGAAATACCGGCAATCAAATTGATGGACTTTGTACTGATGCTAAATGGTGGTTTATATTTTGATTTCATATCCCAACTCTTTAAATACGTTCAGCAGTTCGTTTTTTGATTGTTCTTCCTGCTTTAGCAACTTAGCAAATTCGGTTTGTAGTGCCTGCATTTTTTCATCAAAATCGATGTTTTCGTCACGGTTTACAAATTCAATGTATTTGCTTGGCACCAGAGAATAATCTTTGGCTTTTAATTCTTCGATTTTCGCCGAATAACAAAATTCAGGGATATTTTTATAGTTGTTATTTTTCTGTTGCCAATCGTGATAAGTTGAATTTACTTTGTCAATATCGGGCTGTAAAAACTGGGTGAACTTCTTTTCAAATGGTGAACCCATTTCCCTTAAATCCATAAACAGGATTTCATCTTCGCGGTTTCGGTAGTTTTTAACCACATCGTTTAAAGTAACTGTTCTCTCTTTTTTGTTGTGGTTTAAAATCCAAAGTGTTACACTAATATTGGTTGTATAAAACATATTTTGAGGTAACACAAGAATTGCCTCAACTAATTTATTTTTAATCAGTTTTTTACGGATTTTGTATTCTTCGCCACCACCAGAAAGTGCGCCATTGGCAAGTATAAAACCGGCCACTCCGTTTTCGGAAAGTTTGGAAGCCATGTTTAAAATCCAACCGTAATTGGCATTGCTGGTGGGCGGTACTTCGTAACCCCGCCAGCGTGGGTCGTCGATGAGTTCCGTGCTTGCCCGCCAGTCTTTTTGGTTAAAAGGCGGATTGGCCATAATAAAATCCGCTTTCAGGTCGGGGTGCTGGTCGCGGCCAAAAGTATCGGCAGGCACATCGCCCAGGTTGGCAGCAATACCACGAATGGCCAGGTTCATTTTTGCCAGTTTATAAGTGGTGGCGGTGTATTCCTGACCGTAAATGGAAACCTCGCGTTTGTTTCCGTGGTGGCTTTCAATAAACTTCACCGATTGCACAAACATGCCACCCGAACCACAGGCAGGGTCGTAGATTACGCCTTTGTAGGGTTCAATCATTTCGGCAATGAGGTTTACAATGCTTTTTGGCGTGTAG
>JAGXIP010000019.1 GCA_024635585.1 Saccharicrinis sp.
CCCTTGCCAAAGTTTCTCATAAAACTCCAACTAATTCCAAAAGATTCCAGTAAAATTTAGAAAATTTCGATTCTCAGGCCGATATCCCCGGCTTGAGATTTTTTTTTACTTTTACAATACGTGGCAGACCGAATGCTTACATTTGACATGTCAAAAGCTACTTTATAAAGGTCTAAACTTTTTAATGGGATATAAAAAATAAGCACTCTTATAAAGATTACTCTGTACTGTCTATTTCTCCGAACTAGGTTGTAAATGACAACAATCAAATAAAAATTCACAAATAGCAGAATTATTTTTCCAATAAGCATTATCCATTTATTTATGCCACCTAAATCCATAAAATAATAGTCTTTAAACTCACTGAAATTTGTAACGAGTGTTCGCAAGTTAGAATCTTCTGTTGCCAAATCTATTATTAACAATAGACATATTGAGAGATTAATAATCTTTGGAATCTTTAACGAAGGAGCATCAATTAAGTATAACTTTTTCAAATAGGAAAAAGGAAAAATAAAAATGAAAAATATTAATAACAGCAAAGAGTAATTCATTTTTGTCCAGTGTTTTTTATTTTAATTTTTATTGAGTCAATCGTTACGTTAGTCGTATGCGTTTTTTTAATAAACCATAATCAGGATAGAATAGCGGATTACTCTGCCTATCCCCCCGCAGATCCGGACGTACAGAATTATTCGTATTAAATCAACTTTTTTATGGCACTCAGATAAAAAATATAAAATTATCTTTCAAGACTCAAAGATAATGTGCAAATATTGCACCCCATGATTCATTGATTACGCCTTGAAAATGAATTGAAAACACTATAGGAAATCAACCGCGTATAACTGTGGCCAGGTTTAGTACAACACCAGCTTCAATCAAGGTAGGCGCAAGCGCTACCGTTGATCGAAAGCTTAATTGTTATAGCCCGTTTTTTATTCATCAAGTTTAGTTTTTATCTCATTTTTTAAAGAATTCCAGTCATTTATAAAATCGGGACATTGGTTTTTAATCTTTTTATCAATCAGGACTGTAAATTTATCATATTCTGCTTTAGTATATAATTGCCATCCGATAAAATCAGTCCACGTTGTTTTAAAAACAGCAATCTCAGAATTTCTATCAAATGAAATAAAATCACAGGTGTAGCTTTTGAAATAATCCAAGCAAATTTCTACCACGTATTCTGATAATGCTCCATCAGAAATGCTCAGAACGCTATTAAATACATAAAAATAGAATGGTCTTGTATCATTGTTTTTAGTCATTAATGAGTCAAGAAATCCAAAAGTCTCTGAATTATCATAGAGTTGGAATTGACCTTGATAAAACATTTTTGAATATTTATCAATCTCTGGATGATTCAAGTAATAGCTTAAGGGTTTATTATTAATCCTTGCTATGAAATTTTTGTTTGTCAAGTTACTTTTTGTCTGCGGATTATTCTCAACTGGTATTTTAGCGTAATCAATTTGCAAGTCTTTAAATTTAAGTCCAATATTGCTTGCCGCAATTTTCAAAGCGTCAGTTATTTTATAAGTCTCAGAACAAGGTGATTTTATATTTATCAACCGAGAATAAATTAATTGTAAATCAATCAGGTCGTGAATTGGTGATTCATATTCTGAAATCAGAAATACCTGAATTTCCTTTCTCTGTTTGCAGAAAGCTGTCAAAGTAGCTAATGGATAATCTTGTGTGAGTAAAAACAGTTTTTCGTTATTTCCTTCTCCAAGTTCAACGTTATTTCTATCAGCCGAATAAAATCCCTGAAAGAACTGGTCTATCTCTGCGTTTACTTTTTTAAAGTCTTTAATTCTTGATTTATGCATATATCCAGTCCGATTGATAAAATCAACTTTCAACCAATCAGAATTGTCGGGAAAGTATGTAAATTCTTGTCCAGTTAAAATTATCCCGATAATATCAGATTTTCCAGATGGTTCAAGTCTCAAATTTGTATATCCATCAGGGTCATTGATGTATCCAAATTCCTGTGCATTTAATGGAATTAATCCAAACAGGCTAAGCAATATTGTTAATCGTAGTGTTTTCATAAAATGGGCTATAACGAGTGACAATATGCGGAGGCCGGGATATCGAAGTTCCAACTTGTCAAACTGCTACAATTATGAGTAAATATACTAAAGTTTATATTACCCAAATCCCCCGGCTTACGTATATTGCGTGTTGGCTACAGTAATTCTTAATTCAAAATGCAATTTCTTTATTTGTAGGAAAACCAAACCGTTGCCTCACAATCTTTGTTAGATTTTGCCGAAATCCAATGCGTACTAAAACCGACAGGGAAAGTATGCGATATCGTTTCATTGGCTTTTATTTTAAACGATTTATAAACAGTTGCTTTCTTGGAATAGTGTGTATTGTGCACAAGTAAGGTAATCTCAACATCTTTGTCTGCGGTTAAGGAAACCTCCTTGTGGTCATACCCCGTCATTAGATATAAGTCAGAAACCTCATTTGCTTTTACTGCCGTGTTTTTCCAAACACCACCTTCGCCTACAGGTTTACCCATATTCCAAATATCATCTATTCCACCAACCCAAACGCCTATGCCATTGGCTTCATCCTTAATAATATGCTGATTTTCCTTGGCATTCTCCTCTAAGCCATTAAGCACCAACAGACCATTCCAGGTGTTAAAATCACTAATCATGCGGTTATGAGTAGCAACAGGACGCATCATTTTATACAAAGGCTCCAAACCTACTTTATATAGGGGTACTTCATAAAAAGTTCCGTGAATATTTGCCAACACCCTTTCCGACTCCACTTCACGTACATTTCTAAACGCCTTAGGATAGTAGTTCCCTTCACCTTTGGGTAAGCGCAGTTGATAATTGTCAGCGTTAAGAATTACAGAGGCTTCATCTTCCGTCCAAACAACGCTATTCTCCAATGCAATTAGTGAGGAGCTATCTTTCAGCCCCTTATTAAACTCGAAGGTGTATTTATCTAATTCATAGGAATTAGTATATTCAAAATCACCATTAATAATCTCGCCTTTATGCAGCGTAAGATTGAAGTTTTCCTTATTAGAAAAAAGTTTTAGGTGATTGACTTTACCCTTATAATCGGCTGAAGCAATGCCCTCAAAAATATTACCTGTGGTCGTACTTTTTTTACCCTTACTTTCAGTGAAATGAAAAGTAGCAGTCAGTTTAGCGTTTTTATTACAACTAAGTCTAATCCATTCTGCCTTTATATCCTGATTGAAAAGTTCAAAATTATATCCTCTGGCATCCAAATGAATAACCTTAAACTTTTCCCAATTATTATCACCATTTTTATTCATCTCCAGAGTAATTTCAACAGGGATATCCTCAAAATTTGTTAAATGCAATATTCTATTATCAAAGCCGTTGAACAAAAAGGGAAGCGATGCTGAATTGGCTTCTACTTTGTCTTCTAACCAAATAGAACCATACGCCGATTTAGGTCCCCAATGCGATAAATCGTCATAATTGCCAAACCATAAATTGGATTGTGGCTGACCGGCCAGTGGATTGCCCTGAATAGAAGTTTCATCTGATGCAAGAATCAGTTTATTGTTCCAACAGATAAAATCAGGAATATACCTCAAATGTGAGCCAATGGGTCGAATTCCGCCGTTTGTTTTTGATGAAAAGGTCGATGGAAAATCATAAAACATTCCATGCATGTCCATTAGGAATTTTCCATCGCAGACCTCTCTTATGCGGGGCCATTCGGTAAACCAACCGTGTTCGGGGTCGTTGTTGTAAGCCGCTTTGGGCAGTAAAAAAGTTTCCCAACTTCCATTGTCTAATACTTTTAGTCTGATGGCACGTTTATCCCAACCCATGCTCCACAATGGAGATTGGTCGTTAGGCACAGCATTTATGCCATTTTTTGTGGTAACATCAGTAAATTGTCTGCGTTCAATGGGTTTAAAATTTTCACCATCAAATTCTGCCAAAATCCCATGTTTTTCAGAATCAATAATATCTGTCGTGTCGATTTTCCAAAATTCCTTTTGCTCAAATTTTCCTTTTGCAGAACCATTATTGGCTAATACCAATCTGTTTTGGCTGGTATAAGCGCCTTTGCCATGCCATCCGGGCAAAGGATTTTTAAATAACAATTTTGGCTCCAGGGTATTTACGTTTACTTCGTAAAGCATTCCCTCCATGTCGTAATAATAAATATAGTTCTCCGGATCTTTCAGATGCCTGGCAATGGCTGTTAATCTGCCCGGCATTTTATCAATATCAATCACCCTAATATTTCCTGTGCTATCTATAGCATAATGTCCTATAAACAATTGATTAGATTCTTTATGAATCATTCTGCATGCCGGCGTACCACCCACACTACCTTCGAATATTTCCATATTCAATTCTTTATCTACAACATACAACTTGTGTTCACTTCCATTAGGTTCGTGAGCACCATAGTTAATCATATACAATTTATCATTCCATTCCGCCAGAGCTCCAATTCCACATTCCCATTGTCTATGGTTTTTACCATCAACCCGCCCGTGGGTGTAAGTTGTTAAATGAGGATAAATTCCACTAACATTATACGTTCCTTTAATTGCTGTTATTTCTCCATTTGACTGGGAAATTTTAGCTTTCGATATTTTCGTGTCATTTAAATTTACTTGAGAACACGACACTATTGTAACTCCCAATAAAATGATTGCTAATAATTTATTCATCAGTACGAACTTTTAAGTTTATATTTACTTCAAATATATTGGATACCAACCGGAAAAATTGTTTTTTTGTTTTTCAGAATCTATTCAATATTATGAACAACTTAATGCGCTATGTTTAAATATCTTACAAACAATATGGATAATAGATTATTATAATGCAAAATGATTTTGAAACTATAATTCGCTTAGTAGAACAAAAATTTAATCGAGGAAATGCTCGTAATTGGCAAAATAGGGAATTTAGTGATTTAAGTTTAGCTATTCGGAACAAAACCAAAGTATACATTAGCGTGTCAACCCTAAAAAGGATATTTGGTAAAGTTTCAACTACAAATAAGTATTATCCACAGGAAGCTACCTTAAAGGCCCTAATGGATTATTCGGGATTTGAATTTCAACACACCCAATCCAAATCAATATTGGAACCTTATAAAAGTAAAAAGAGGCTTATTTATTTTGCCATTCTTCTATTGGTATTATTTTTTGGTATTGTTTTTTTTACAACACAATTTAAAAACACCGATAAAAAGCAAGCTAATGCAACCATAGAATTGGTTGCTATTGATGGGAAAAGCCCTGCCACCGTTTTCCTTCGCTATGATGCCCCTCCAAATGGTGACAGCCTTTTTATAGATTTTGGGGATGGATTTAATCCAGAATACATAACGGCAGGAAAAAGAGAGATTTCTCGTTATTATCGTTTTCCCGGAATATTCAATATAACCATAAAAAATAAAGACATGGTTATTTCCGATACTTTAAAAGTGAGTTTGGAGACCAATGGCTGGGAAGCCCTTGCTTATTATTTCAACCAGGATTATGAAAAACGCTATTATCCAATTGTTGCTCAGGATTCCCTCATAAAAAATGATTTCTTTTTTTCCACCAAAGAGTTAAATAGTTTTGGCATTGATACGAGTCAAATTGTTGTTATGCGCCTCGACAACTGCTTTTCAACCAGGTATAATGCAGATAATTTCACTTTTAAAACCCGGATAAAAAGAGCACCATATTGGCCCGTTTTAAGATGCTATGGAATTGAAATTATTATAGTAGGCGAAAATGGAATTGTTTCATTTAAATTTGTAAAACCCGGTTGTAGTAAATGGGCCGGTTACCAATTAAGCGAGAAAATAATCGATGGGGATTCGAAACAGGTAACTTCATTGGGCATTGATTTTTCTGAATTTAAAACTATACAAATTAAAAACATTGACCAATCGGTAAGTTTGATTGTTGACGAACAGGAAATTATTACCGACACCTATAAAAATTCCATAGGGAATATTTGTGGTATCTCCTATGTCTTTCATGGAAATGGTTCTGTAGAATACACTTTTCTTCAGGTAGGTGACAGCGTTATCGTGAACAAGGATTTTTAATGAATAACTTCCTTGGTTCTCATAATTGCGAATCAATCTATAAGCTGTTGGCCGCGAGATAACAAAAACTCTGCATAATTCTGTGATGTGTATTTCCCTGAATTCCACTCACAAATAAACTCTACTTTTTGTTCAATAGCTGTTGCGTCTTTCCAAGGCACAATAATCTAATTTTTATATCAAATGTCGTTCTGAAAAGTGTAAACGATATCCCTTTAACTTTGTAAACTATGTGCCTTTACCGCACTCTTATTGTAGCCAACGTTGGTAATAAGAAACGTAGGGCATTTCGAAGCTCCTACCTATCAAGTTACCGAGCCGTTTATTAAATGCTATGTCGTTTAAAATAGCACTTTCTGCCCTATGTTTTTTATTGCGTGTTGTACGCCGTTATTCCTTCATCTCATGTGATATAAATAAATCGCAAAATTCAAAATACCTTTCATATCCGACTCGTTTATCTTATCATACTTACTCAAATAATCCGCAGTCATTTTCTCAAATTTGAAATCCGCTAAATCTGCAAAGTTCGACTTTGATTTACTAAAATATTTAGATTTTGTCTGTAAACTTATTTCTTGATACAAATCATTCTTTAAATTTCTTATATACTCAATTCGTTCTTGTGAGTAATCCCCAAGTTTATAATATTTTAATCTACGCTTGATTTTCTTTTCAGCTTCTTTCTTATCCGAAAAATCAAATTCGTAAGCCAAGTCTGTAAAGCAAATAAAATCGTATGTCTGTTCGTTTTCTTGTGGCATGTTAATAATCCCAATTAATCGACAAAAAATTTTTCAAGGTCTTTTTTATCATCGGAAAAAGAATCAAGTAACAAATCTAAACTGTCAAATATTTTCTTTGCTGGTATTTCATGGTCATGTATTAATCTATATACTTTTCCTTGCTTATTGACAGCTATATAATTGCCATCCTCCATGTCAAAAACAGTATAATAGAATTTATTACCTAACTCTATTTCAAATGTATCTGCAATCTCAATCTGTTCCAGCTGGTCTTTAGGTAAACTTTTTAGAATTTTTCTTAATATTTCCTCATCTGGATTCTCTGTCTTTAGAGTTTCAGTTGTAAGTTTGTTAACCCGAATGCTTTCCAAATCGTACTCTTTAGAAATTCCCTTATCGTTTTGCAAAAATATATGCTGTATAAGGTTTCCATAAACATGAATCTTTATCGGGATGTATTGACCAGATTGTTTGTTCATTATTTCAATTCCCTCAATCTTGAAATTTTTCCGATGTTTGGCTTTGTTTTTTGCCTCGTAATCAAGGTCAGTAGTCATGTGCATGAGTTGGATTATTTTCTCATTTCCAGCCAAGACCATTACTGTAATTAAATTCCAGTGGTCATGATTTTCTGCCAAATCAGGAAAATGCTCTTTTAGAGTTGATAACAAGTTATTTTCTAACTTCTCAACCTCTCTTTTGAATTTTCGCTTTCTGAAATATCCTATCATGTTAGTTTGGTCTCTGTTTTAATGGCGTACAACGTATAAGGATTTTATCCTTTGTTCGACCAAGATACTGAAAAAGTTGAGTATTGATTTAATATTCAAAATTATTGTAGAGATGAAGTACGAGATATAAAGGATAAAATTATGTTGGACGAAGGCGGCTTTGTCTATGGGAACTTTAAGCAAGGCATTTGGGCCAAAACAGCCTTATGGCATACTGCATCGGTTATTTTTTGGGCTTGTTGCCATTATTCTGCTATGTTTTGCTTCCAGTTTAAACATAACTTTCCCATTACAGCTGATTTGCAGGCTGTCCGATTTAATTTCAGGAAATAAAGAACGTTGTCTATGTTAAATATTCATTCAAGTTTGGGTGTGGTTATCGATCGCACCATAATGCCTTTTTTGCAGGCAGGACATATGCTCGGATCTTTACCCGTCAAAGACCTGAGCACATCATATGCAGAGAGGCCTTCGAGCCCGGACAACCATATTGTTTTGCCCACGAGTGAGATTA
>JAGXIP010000020.1 GCA_024635585.1 Saccharicrinis sp.
GTCCGACTATACGTTTGCAGATGAGATCGGTAAGTTTGAGCCGGTGAATCCTAAACTAAACAGCCTCAATGCATCGGTTAAAACTGCCGAGCTGGTTATCGGCGGCAACAACAGCGGAGACATCAACCTACAGTGCAATATTGTCGGCAATCCGCCACTGGACGCCACGTCGGCACTGATTGCCTGTGTCGGGATTGAGTTCCTGCAACAGATGGACGGCCAGTTTTATTCACTGAAGAGTGATAATGCAATGAAAATAAAAGAGGTGTATTAACAAATGTAAGCACACCCGTTTATAGATAAGATATACTAAAAAGCTCCATTCTTGGGGCTTTTTTTATGTGCGGATGTGAGGGGGTGTATGATTTTCGCGAAGATGATTACGGATGCTGGCCACCACTCCGGGAAAGCTAATAGGTGTATTGGTAAATGGGGTATGCAGATATTATATAAAGCCACTACACCCGTGTACGGATATTGTCATAAATTATATCCGTGATGACTATGCGTCCGGTGCGGAGGATGCCCATTTGGCCTAGGGGTTGTCACCCCTAGCTTTGTTGTGCAAGGCTTTCAGCCTTGTTTGTACGCACGGATATGTGACCCTGCCAGAGTTTTGATTCTGGCGGGGTTTGTTGTTTTATGCAGATTTGGCGGGTAGGGACGATCCCGAAGGGATGGGTGCTTGTACGCGGGAATACCACCCCGGCCGCTGGCCACCCCTCCAGAAAAGGAGGGGAATTGAGGGAGTCGCTTGTATGGAGGTGTAAGCATTGATCGGGCATTTGTCGGACGGCGGGTACAAGCCCGAAGGACTTTCCTGTGCATAACCCCCAGTGCAACTGGGGGGGAGTGTATCCGCGAGGAATGAAACTCTGTAGGAGTTTCCTGTCTATGCAGCACGGATGGGCAACCGCTCTGCGGTTTTGGATTATATACCGCCCGCTACCCCCAGATGAATCTGGGGGTTATGCACCGGCAACACCTACGGTGTTATTGCATTTTACCATGGCCTGCAGCCATGGCTATTTATGCTGCACCCTTGGTGCTTGTACGCGGGAAGACCACCCCGGCCTCAATTCCCCTCCGAAAAAGGAGGGGAATTGAGGGAGGCGCTTGTTGGGTATGTTTGCATTAATGGGGATCGGGATTTGAATTATGGTTGGTCGTTTTGTGTTACGCGACGAGCTGGCCTGAAAGGCCTGAATTTGAATAACCGTGGGTGAAGCCCACGGAAACGCAGGACACCAATATACCAGCCACGGAGTGGTTGAACTGTCGGCGGATGTTCAACCACTTCGGGGCTGAGAGGTGTGTGTTGCCTTAGCCGCAGGCTGCACCCGCGGTTATTTAGATTTAGCCACTTCGTGGCAAGGGGTGTGCGGGTATTATTGATAGTGATGCTATAGGTAGCGAGTCAGATAAATATGGAGGATGGCGTTCTGGTGTTCTAACAGGCGTATCTATTGTGCAACATCTCTAGCGTGATTTACACCAAAGAATAAAATATATAAACATCAGCTAATAAGTATTCTCATTATTTTTCTGATTCGCCGCCTCAAAAACGTACTTTTGCACTTTCAGAAAAGCGTAAATTTCCTATGGACGGACAAAGCCTTACACCCGATAAAACCAAATTACAACAACTAAAAGACTTGCTGCCCGAAGCATTTAGCGAAGGCAAGATTGATTGGGAAAAACTGAAAGCTACGCTTGGTGAGGACATTACCTTTAGCAAAGTGCGAAATGTATTAAACTGGGTAAGAACGAGCGAAGCTTTTATTGTCGAAAACATGGTGTATGAGTTGCTTCTGAAAAGCGGCAAAGACCTGAACCGCCAAATTGAACGCAAGGGCGACTATTATAAAGTGAATGATAATGAGCTTGTTTTTATGCTCGAAAAAGCTTCGCATGAAATTGTTGATGCTGTTTTAACAGAAAAGCCCCTTAAAGTGGTGGCTTTAGATAAGCTTTTCACTGGCAACGATCAGTTGAAGACCAATACCATATTGCAAATGCGCGATGCGGGTGTGGAATTTAAAACTATTTAATAACGTCTAATTATGAATTTACAGCAATTATTTTCAAAATTAGAGATTAATGAAAGCGATTCGTTAATAATTCTTTCTGATAAAGACTGGAAAGATAAAGTAAGTTTTCCAAGTCGCGTAATTAGATTGTTGGAAGATGCCAGTAAATGGTTGCCCAAGGCTATTTTTTGTTTCGATAATAAACCATTAATTTTATTTTTTGAGAATCCAGAAAACATTACTGCTTTACATAAAGCTATTTGGAATTTTAATGAATCGCCAATTGTAATTATTTCAGAGAATGATATTGTTAGCGTTTATAATGGATTTGCCATAGATGAAAACACAGGTTTATTAAAGCTACTTGGCGGTGATGATGTATTAAACGATTTGAATTTTTTTGAGTTAGTTACGGGCAAAACATTTGAAAAATATAACAAAGATTTCAATTACAAAGGACGGGTTGACAATAAATTATTAGAAAATATTGAAGAATCGAGAAAAGAACTTTGTAATAAATATGGCTGTACATCACAAATAGCCAATGCCTTACTCGGTAAAATAATTTTTATTCGCTATCTGATTGACCGCAGTATCAAATTGAATTTTGAGGGTGAATCGAAGCAATGGACAAATAGTGAATTTTGCAGTTTACTGGAAGATAAAAACAGGGTGTTTAGTTTCTTTGAGTATTTGCTCGACAAAGAAAAAGGTTTCAATGGTAATTTATTTCCTATTGACCAAACCTGTTTTAATGCAATTCCAAATGATGCTTTTAGTCTTATAAAAAGACTATTAGAAGGCGATGAGATAAAAACAGGACAGAGGTCTCTTTTTCAATTATATGATTTTTCAATACTGCCTATTGAATTTATTAGCAATGTGTATGAAAAATTCATAGGCAAAGAAAATCAAGCTGAAGCAGGCGCATATTATACTCCTACATTTTTAGTCGATTATATCATTAATGAAACGGTTGCAAAAAAAATAAAATCAGATGGGAACACCGTTTCTTGTAAAGTTCTAGATCCGGCTTGCGGGTCGGGGATTTTTCTTGTAGAATCGTTGCGTAAAATAATCGAAAAACATATTGCATTATTTGGAGTTTCTGATGATAAACAAGCTTTTAAGGAGGTTTTGAAGAAATTGGCTCAGGAAAATATTTTTGGTATTGATAAGGACGAGAGTGCTGTGCAGGTTGCAATATTCTCAATTTACCTAACCTTGTTAGATTACCAAAAACCAGCCGAGATTGAAAACTTCAAGTTTCCGTCTTTACTTAATACTAATTTTTTTGTCGGCGACTTTTTCGATATAGATGCGAACTATAATACAGAGTTAAAAAAACATGACTTCGATTTTGTTTTGGGCAATCCGCCTTGGAACGGAGGGAAAAAAGGGTTGGATAGCGTTGGGAAGAATTATATAAAACTGCGCCAGTATGAAGAAAAGAAACAAAGTAAGGTATTTGAAATTGGGATTAATAATAATGAAATAGCCGAAGGTTTTGTTTTACGGGCAAGTGATTTTTGTAATTCGAATACACAGACTGCATTTATTATAAGAAGTTCAATTCTTTACAATTTGGGTTATTCGGAGGAAAGCCCCTTTAGACCATATTGGTTACAAGAATTCTTTATTGATAAGGTATTTGAATTGGCGCCTGTCCGTCATGAAGTATTTGACCGTTCGAATAAACCTGCCATTGCTCCAGCTGCAATCGTATTTTATAGATATGCCAAAGGAGAAAATACCGATAAAAACATAATTGAACATATTACACTAAAGCCAAGCCGTTTTTTTTCGATATTTAAAATATTTACCATCAACAGAAGCGACTATAAGAGAGTTGAACAAAGTAAACTGAAACAATACGACTGGCTTTGGAAAACGTTGGTTTATGGTTCGTATTTGGATTTTAATTTTTTGAAAAGGATTAAGGACGAATTTCCATCAATAAAAGAAATTATATCTGACGAGTCTAAATTTGCAGAAGGAACAGGGATACATTATAGTAGTAAACCAACATATAACTCAGAACACTTAAAAGGGAAGCTGTTTATTGATGCTTATGGAGTCGAAACATTTTTTCTAAATCCAGATAAAATATCTGAGTTTGATAAACCAATGGTTCATAGAATTCGGAATGATAAGCCAACTATTTTTAAAGCCCCAATGCTTCTTATAAGAAAAGGGCTGAATATGGATAATTTATCTGTAAAATCAGCAATTTCCAAAAACGATCTACTTTTCAAAGATAGTCTTACTTCAATATCTGTTATTAATAAAGAAGACATTGAATATTTGTACAATATTCAATCTGTCTTTTCAGCTAATATTCTCAGTTATTATGCTGTAAGCACATTTGCCTTTATAGGAATCGAACGAGAACAAACACAGTGCTACGACAAATTCAGTTTACCATATCTTGAATTGGCTGTTCAGAGGGATATTGAAGACATTGAAGAGGCAAAAATTAAATTATTCGCTAAAAAGAAGAATGGATTCTTAAATGATGCAGAAATTGAAAGGGATAGCGAAGAAATAAATGGAAAACTTGAAAGTATTAACAGAAAAGTCTTACAAAAGCTAGATTTGTCTGATTGTGAAAAGGAATTGATCGATTATGCACTAAATGTGAGTAAGTTCATGTTCGTTGGAACAGAGAGTGAAAAGGCTCAGTTATATAGCCCAATCAAATCCGATGACACAATCTTACAAGAATATGCTCAATTATTCATTAATCGGTTTCAATCGAATCTTAATAATAATGAGCGAAAATTTATTGTTGAAATATGGCATACTAATCAAGTAATCGGAATGTTCTTCAAGGTTATTCCAGTCTCGGAATATACTGATGATATTATTTGGGAAAGCAAACAAAACGAATCTGCCGTAATTAAATTCATTACAAAACTTGGAACCGAAAAAATAACAGACAAATTATTTGTACAAAAAGATGTGCGCGGATTTGAAAAAGACTATTTCTACATCTTCAAACCCAATGAAAAACGCTTGTGGCACAAAGCCATCGGCTATTTAGATGTCAATGAATTTGCCGATGCGATACTTAAAGCTGGGAGGGATTCTAAATGATGTTTGATAATTTGAATGCCTCCCGATTCGAGGCAAGCACAATTTTTTATAATACCGAATTTGAAGAAATTCTTTCGAAAATTATTACTTGTTATTACTTGATGCTTGCCGATAAAGTATCTCTTACAAATGATGAGAATAACATTAGAGATGTATTGTTAATAAACTATCTAAAAAACAACACAATAAGAAGGACAAATAATTTAACAAATTATTTGTTTGACAGGGAAGTTCCTGAAGATAGGAGTTTGGGGCGAACTGACATTAAAATACAAACTAAAAATACGTTTGAAGATACAAATGCTTATTATACAATTGAATGTAAAAGGTTGGATGCAACGAATATTTCAGGAACAACTGGATTAAATGCAAAGTATATTGATAATGGAATAGCCCGATTTATTTCGTCACATTATCAAACCCACCTCAAAACGAATGGAATGATTGGTTTTGTAGTAGAACCAATAGACATTGGAAAAAATGTGGAAGAAATAAATAATCTATTAGCCTCCAATGTTATACGTGCAAATACAATACAAGATTTACAGTACAAAAGTATTATAGCTGGTTTTGACTACTCATATTGTTCCTGTCACAATATTACAGATAATCAAGTGTTGCTTTATCATCTTATGTTTGATTTTTCTAAAAATATACAATGAAGCTCTCATTTGAACCCAATCAGTGATGCCAGCAGGATGCAATAAAATCGATCACCCACTTGTTGGAAGGGTAACCAATATAAGATTCAAATACCAAATGTGCCATAGAAGAACAAAGGCACATATTACCGCACCGTTGGTGCTTGTACGCGGGAAGACCACCCCGACCGCATGCCACCCCTCGCTCAGCGTAACCTACCGCTCCATCGAAATTGTTATTCCAACCTCTGTCGGTCTTTTCTTCTTACATGCATGCAATAAAAAGTTACTGGCCAAAATGCCAGCCTCGGTGGTTTATTATCGTTGCACGGAGTAAAAGCCTTTCAAAAGTTTAAAACTTTTGAAAGGCTTTGTAGCATCTATGAGGATTGGTGTATGGTAGCATAGTTGAAGACGTTACATGCAAGGTCACTACGAGTATGCCTATTGTACATACAAGTGTCCTTCGGGATATTTGTGCGATTGTGACGTTTACGCCTACCTGAAAAACCACCCCGCCCTACGGGCACCCCTCTAAGAGGGGAATGGCTGCCGTGTCGGTAACGGGATGTGTCGGACATTTGCAGAGAGGGCAGGCACAAGGCCAGCCCCTACGTTTGCGGGGGCTGGTCTTTTCGCCCGTAAGTTTTTATCTTTGGCGGCATTCATTGTACCGAAGCGCGTTGCTATTATTGAATATTTACGACTGCAATCTTAAAACGAAATAGAATATGGATACTGCATTTTTTAACCTCATGTTTAGGCGCAGGGGGACGGTTGGCTAAAACTTTTACAAGCAACAGATTATCGTACAAAAGAGCAAGCAGATAATGTATTGTTTGTTGCCGAAGAAATTTGCAGGATAATTGGTTCAATTCAAAAAACTATAAAATCTCGTAATTCGTAATTTTAAAATCGTAATTGATTAGAAGGTGGAGAATTTTGACGAATACATACGGCAGGGAGAACCTGCCAAAGCAGAAAAGGCAAAAGCGTGGAAAACGGCAATTGGCTTACAGCAGGTTGACGGGCTCAAGCCTTCTGATTATTTACGAGCAACCGCGCGTCAAAATATTGAGGGTGATATAACGATAGAAGAAGTTAAACAACGCATCGACAGTTATTACCAGCAACATCCTATAACCGACGCCCAAAACAGGACTGAAGAGGCCGATAAGGTGTCGGCTCACATTGCCGAGGTGTTGGGTGAGCAATCGTTTACATTTTCGCCCATCGAATACCTGAGCATTCATCGCCGATTGTTTCAAGGCATATATAGCCACGCAGGCAAGATCCGCGACTACAACATCACCAAGAAAGAATGGGTTTTGGATGGAGAAACGGTGTTGTATGCCAGTGCCGAGAGTTTGAAAGCTACTTTGGAATACGATTTTGAGCAATAGCGCGAGTTTAGCTACAAGGGATTAAGCAAACAAGAAGCCATTGAACATCTGGCGTACTTCACATCTTATCTGTGGCAAATTCATGCTATTGGAGAAGGCAACACCCGAACAACGGCGATATTTATAATAAAATATCTGCGCACCTTTGGTTTCGAGGTCAATAACGATATGTTTGAGCAACATTCGTGGTATTTTCGCAATGCTTTGGTTCGTGCCAATTACAATAACCACACGGCAAACATTCACTCGACAAATGATTTCCTATTGCGTTTTTTTGAAAACTTGCTGCTGGGGCAAAATCATGTTTTGAAAAACCGCGAGATGCACGTTCGCTATCTTGAACCTGTAAATACCCAAAATGACCTTGTAAATGACCCTGTAAAACGAAGCATCTTGCATTGTTTGAAACTGAACGCCAAAGCAAATTACAACGATCTTGCCACGCAAACAGGCTGTTCGGTTTCCACGATCAAAAGACATATCGGGGAATTAAAAAAACAGGGCATATTACTACGTGTAGGAAGCGACAAAACGGGTCACTGGGAAATAAACGATAACATTTAAAGTGTAAAGACACACAAAAAATAGCAGCAATTGGGTAAAACCCTTTGGGATATAGCAGATAACTTACGAGGGGCAATGAATGCGAATGATTTCTTCGTTACCCAGTTCGTCGTAGCTTTAAAATAATGCGAGTAAACCTTGAAGGTGGGGTGTAAAATATTGTTAAATATTACAATATAAATTCGTTCTCTTTTCCTTCCTTTGCAAGAAATAATTGAATATGGAAACTACCGACTGGAAAGCAAAAAGTACGGGTAAATCCAAGGTGATAAAACAGCAGGCCAAGACAATAAAAGAGGTTACGGCTAGCCGGGAAAACTGGAAGAAAAAGTCGATTTTTTACAAAA
>JAGXIP010000246.1 GCA_024635585.1 Saccharicrinis sp.
CACAAAGCGCACAATAATGTATGTTTTAAAAATTCAGACCGTGACAATCGAACAGAACAACTCGGAATTTTCCTACACCCAAAATATCCAAAGCATATTACCTTAATTATTGACAGTTGATGCTTGCTGAGTAGTTACAAACCGATAGTTGGTTAAAGAATATTAAGAATTTGTTTGAAATCGCGGGAGCAAGTAATCTGATAAAAGTTTTCAGGAATATCCTCGACATGTTTTTTAATCTGTAGTCCGGTAATCATAAAAGGTATCTCTGGAAACTCTTCTTTATAACGCTTTAATTTATCGCCTAAATTGTAATTTGTGGGAGGATTTACAATAGAAGTAAAAAAGGCATCGACCCTTTGAATTTTGGTTATAGCTTTTAAATCGTCAAAAGGCACCGACATGCCAAGGTAAATTACACTAAAACCTTGCTTACGAGCTAAAAGACTATAAAACAACAAGCCTATTTCATGCAATTCACCTTCGGGTAAGAAAAAGACGATTTGTTTATTACGATGCTCGGTACCCATCTCGTTATCAATAGCCACAATAAGCTTTTGACGTATTAAATTACTAATGAAATGTTCCTGAGCCGGGTTAATTGTTCCTGCTTGCCATAAAATACCTATCCTATCCAAAAATGGGAAAAGTATTTTTTCCACCGTATTTTCAAATCCTATTTTTATAATTGAATTGGTAAGAACACTATTAAACTTACGTTCGTTAAGATCTAACATGGTTACCACCAAACCTTCAATTTGCACGTTGGTATTACTATGATCCAAACTAAGGTCAATAACCTTTTCTTTTAGCTGATGGTTATTAAGGCTGGCTATTTTAGATATCTTCAAACCATTTTGGTACAAGATGGAGATATTTAATATCCGCTTTAAATCATCATCGGTATATTGCCTTATATTGGTATCTGTTCGCATGGGCTCTATAACAGCATATCTACGTTCCCAAATTCGTATGGTATGTGCTTTGATACCCGAAATTTTTTCTAAATCTTTTATTGAATATACTGCCATGATGTAAAATTAAATCGAATACGTGTTACTAAATACTGTTCTTTAGTTTTGATAGCTCCAACAACTTATCCTTATACAAAAGTTGAATTTCAACTATTAAGCTTTAACTGTTATTTAATCAGTTTTGTTCATCAAATTTAGAATATTATTTAGCAAAACAAGCTATAAGATTCTATAAATTTTACAAAGCGCCTTAGATGCACACTTCTCTGCCATATTATAGCCTTAATGTGCACCAAATGCGCTCTGCATGTTATTATTATACTTTTAAATGATTATGCCACTCAATACTTTCGTATTACGGCACTATAACCTTGTCGATGGCATGTACTACCCCATTTATTCCTTGCACATCAGCTATCACTACATTAATATCTCCATTTAACTTAACACCATTACTAACATCTATTGTAATTGATTTGTTTGGGTTAAGTGTTCCAACTGTTCCATTACTTAAAGCTGATGAACGTTCATTACCAGAAACCACATGCGCTAACAGTATTGGTGTAAGTGCTTCTTTTGAAAGTTCTGAAATACCAGATACATTTAAAGCTGTAAACAATGCTTGAAAAGCAGCATTTGTAGGGGCAAAAACCGTAAACGGCCCTTCAGCTGAAAGTGCGCCAACCAACTCTGCCTTTACAACGGCCTCTACTAAAATTGAAAACGCCGCATTATTTATAGCAATATCTACAACTGTAGGTGGCATGATAACCTTATCAATAACATGAATTATACCATTTGTAGCCACCACATCGGTAAGTATTACCTTTGCGCTATTGTTGAGCATTACGCCAGTTTCATCAGCTACAACATTAATCAGAATATTTTCGCCTTGTCCGGTGGATAAGGTAGGCACATAAGAAGTTGATACATCAGCAGCTGGCACAAAAGCATCTACAACATGGTACAACAGAATTGGTGTAAGTGCCTCTTTCGTGAGATCGTCAAGCGTTACACTTAAGTCGGTTAATAAAGCAGTAAAAGCTTCGTTTGTTGGAGCAAACACTGTATAATTAACATCCTCATTATCCAATGTTCCAGCCAATTCAGCTTTAACAACAGCAGCTGTTAAGCTCGAAAGATTTGGGTTTTCAATGACATGATCCGTAATGGATTGGGGCGTGATTACCTTATCAATTACATGAATAACACCATTATCAGCCATAATATCCGCTTGGGTTACTTTTGCCTTATTGTTAAGCATCAAGCTTTCTTTATTAAAATAAATAGAATAAAAATAACCTGTTTGTTTTTCGCTTGCCGAAGGATAATAACCAGTGGACAGCGTACTCGACCTGTTTGTGCCGCCAACTACATGATACAATAGAATTTTTCTCAAGTCATCCTCAGGAATATCGTCTAATGAACTTAGTTGCAATTCGGCCAAAAGATCTGTAAAAGCGGCATTTGTGGGGGCAAATACGGTAAATTCAGTTGACCCATTTAGCGTACTCACCAAATTAGCTTTAGTCAAAGCTTGCACCAAGATCGAGAAATTTGCATCAGAAGCAGCAATATCTACAATGGTATTAGATTTTGGCATTACATCTTTTTCGTCGTCATCATCGCAGGCAGTAAAACCTAAACTTAAAGTTAACATTGCCACGAGCATTAAATACAAATTAATTTTTTTCGCTTTCATAATTTTTTGTTTTAGTGTTGATTGTAATTTCAATTATAGTTTTTAAATAAGATTAATAAATAGGACCTGTAAAAATCAACGCTCCTTATTTAATTTGTTTAATAATACAAACTAATAATTAAACACTATTTAGTTTCTTTTTGTTCAATCTTTTTTGTATTTATTTAAACATTATAAAAAAATGACCATATATTAACCTTTACCGCCATCTTTTTATGGCAGAAAAAACCTATTTATTTTCCATCACTTTGTAACCTATTAAACCAATGGTTATTTCCCACTTAAAAATCGAGTTAAAAGATTAACTTTGTGGCTTCAAAAAAAATCAGATTCGAACATATGATAAAATCAATGACAGGTTTCGGTAAAGCCACATGCGAGCTTTCGGACAAAAAAATTAGCATCGAAATAAAGTCACTCAACAGTAAGCAGTTAGACCTCAACATGCGCTTGCCCAATATTTATCGCGAAAAAGATTTGCAACTAAGGAATGAACTTGCCGGTAAGTTGGGTAGAGGTAAAGTAGATGTGGGTTTTTATATTGATTATTTGGGATCGGAAAAAAACGTGTCTATCAACGGCGCAGTCATCGAAAATTATTACAATCAATTACTGCCCATATCAAACAAGCTTGATTTGACCGAGAAAAGCGATTTGTTAAGAGTTATTATGACCTTGCCCGACACGGTTAAAATAGAGCAAGCTGAATTGGACGAAAGCGAATGGGGTATTATTTTCGAAACTTTTAAATCGGCATTAGATAATCTGGACAATTTTAGGGCGCAGGAAGGTGCCGTGCTGCAAAACGAGGTGGTAGAAAGGATAAATAACATACGCAAACTGCAAGCTGCCGTTGCACCATTTGAAAAGGAACGAATTACAAAAGTGCGCGAACGAATAATGGATCAACTCAATGAGCTAAAAGAAAAAATAACGCTGGATCAAAACCGTTTTGAGCAAGAAATGATTTTTTATTTGGAGAAACTGGACGTTACAGAAGAGCACGTGCGCTTGGCCAATCATTTAAACTACTTTATAGAAACTATTGAAAACGAAGAACAAGTAGGACGAAAGCTTGGCTTTATTACCCAGGAAATAGGACGCGAAATAAACACCCTGGGTTCCAAAGCCAATCATTCTGAAATTCAGAAATTGGTGATTGGAATGAAGGATGAGTTGGAAAAAATAAAAGAACAGAATCTAAATGTGTTATAGCAGATAGCTGATGCCCATTAGCGAACAGCCATCAGCCATTGGCTTAACAAATTTTTCAACCAAAAATCACTCGTGAATCTATGACTAACACACAACCATGCATTGGTAAATTAATTATATTGTCGGCTCCTTCCGGATCCGGCAAAACTACTATTGTAAAAAGCTTACTTGCCAAAAATTTCAATCTCGAATTTTCCATATCAGCCACTACCCGAAGTATTAGAGGCACCGAAAAACACGGCATAGATTATTATTTTTTAAGTCCTGACAAATTCAGAGAAAAAATAAGTGCCAACGAATTATTAGAATGGGAAGAAGTTTACACCAATAAATATTACGGCACTTTAAAAAGTGAGGTGGAACGTATAACATCCAAAGGAAAAAATGTAGTATTTGATGTAGATGTTATTGGTGGACTCAATATTAAAAAAATGTTCCCCAATAATTCTATCGCCATCTTTATTCAACCCCCATCTATTGAAGTGCTTAAAAGTAGATTAATAGCACGTGGAATCGATGCGCCCGAAGTAATTACACAACGTTTGAACAAAGCTGAAGAGGAATTGACTTACGCCCCAAAATTTGATCATATTGTGGTGAACAATGATTTGCAAACTGCCATAAACGAAACGGAGAAACTGTTAAAAGACTTTTTAAAATGACCAACAAAAGCAGGATAGGTTTATTTTTCGGCTCATTTAACCCGGTTCATGTGGGTCATTTAGCCTTGGCTAATTTTATTGCCGAAAATACCGACTTGCATCAAATTTGGTTTATTGTAAGTCCACAGAATCCGTTTAAAGACGAAAGCGATTTAGCCGACACTTTGTTGCGCATGAAGATGTTGGAGGCATCAGTTCGGGATTATTCCAAATTTAAAATCTGCGACATTGAGTTAGATTTACCCACGCCATCCTATACATATCTTACTTTAATAGAGCTACAAAAACGTTATTCTGATTTCAGTTTTACCATCATTATGGGTTCCGATAATGTGCAACAATTACATAGGTGGAACAACGCAGAACAGATCGCAAAGGATTATGATTTGATAATCTATCCTCGCCCTGGGTTCAAAATTGAAAATAAACATTTAAAGCTAAGACTTGAAATTGCTGAAGCTCCGGTATTTAACATCGACTCCACTACTATTAGACAAGGGATAAAGTCGGGTAAAAATTATGAGTTTATGGTGCCCAAAGAAGCTTATGACTATATAGTCAGCAACAATCTGTATCGATAAAAATCTTAAAAAATATGTTTTCAAAATTGGTGGCCATTGAGCCTTTGGGTTTAATATCTTCCGCAGAAAAGCAGTTGCAATCTTTTGCAAAAGAGGTGATAATGTACACCGACATACCTACTGATACCAACGAGATAGCGCGGCGCATAGGAGATGCCGATGCCGTGCTGTTGAGTTACACCTCAAATCTGGGAGCCGAAACAATGGAAAAGTGTCCGAATGTAAAATATATAGGAATGGCCTGCTCGTTGTACTCTCCCGAGAGTGCCAATGTGGACATCATTTATGCCAATAGCAGAGGAATTACCGTTACAGGCGTGCGTGACTATGGCGACGAAGGTGTGGTGGAATATGTTTTAAGTGAGCTTATCCGCTGCTTCCATGGTTTTGGAACAAATAAGGACGGCAGTCCTGCACTGCCGTGGGATGGAATAGCACGGGAAATTACTGGAACTAAAGTTGGCATTGTGGGTCTGGGCAAATTAGGTGGCATGATTGCCGATGCGCTTCATTTTATGGGTGCTGATATCACATACTTCTCCCGTACCGAAAAGCAATGGGCTCAGGAAAAAGGATACACCTTTTTGCCAATTAACGATGTATTGAGCCAAAGTGAAGTGATTATATCCTGCCTGAATAAAAACACCGTGCTTTTGCACCATGAACAATTTGCTAGCATGGGTAACCGAAAAATATTATTCAACACAGGGCTTTCTCCCGCATGGGACGAAGCACCCTTTGCCCAATGGATAGAAAAAGATAACCTGTGCTACTGTGATTCATTAGGCGCATTGGGGGCACCCCATTGGTTAAGCCATCCCCATGTGAGATGCAAGCAGGTATCCTCAGGCCGCACACGACAGGCATTTGACAGATTGAGCGAAAAAGTGCTGGCCAATATAACAGCATATCTTAACGCCAATAAATAGTAACTCAATAAAAAAAGTGCAGTCTAAAATACAATGGGTGAAGTGATGTTAAGTAGGATGTTCACTTCGTCCCATTCAGCTTTGTGCCTTTTCTGTAGCGTAAAGCAAATGCAAGTTAAGTGCTACGCCAAAAATCGTTCAATATCTTTATCCATGCCAAAAACAACCATTATATCCTCTTTGCTTAAGATGGTTTCAGCTTTGGCAATGCCTTGTACTTCTAAATTAGATTGTTTAAAACCTAGTAAACCTCTTTTGTGCGTTTTTTTCATAGTAGTCAGAACAGTTAAGCTAAACTTTTTGCGTAAATCAAGCTCCTGCAATGATTTGCCTTCGCACTTTTCAGGCACATCAATTTTAACAATACTATAACGATCGGTCAGATCAAAGGTATCAATCAATCCTACCGTGGTTAGATTTTTAGCTAGTTTATTGGCAGATTCCTTTTCCGGATGGATTAATTCCTCAATACCCATAGCATTTAACACAGTGGCCTGCGTATCGGAAACTATTCTGCCTATAATTCGCTTGGCATTCAATTGCTTTATCACAGCAGTAGCCATAATAGAATTGCCCTCATGCTCTCCAATGCATACAACAACTGCATCAGAGTTCTGGATAGGTAATTCCTTGGCCGCATGTACATCCGTACAATCGGCACAAATGGTATGGGTGATATCGTTTTTTAGGGCTTGTACCTTTGTCATGCTGGTGTCAACGCCAATTACCTCGTGCCCCAGTTCTGTTAGCCTTATAGCCAATGACGATCCAAAGTTTCCCAATCCTATGATTAAAAAGTTCATTGCGAGTACGTATTAGTTAATTAAAACACCCTCTGAAGGATATTGATTGGTTTTGTGTTTTACTTTTTTAAGCAAAGACGACAAAAAAGTTAGTGCTCCTATCCTACCTATAAACATGGTAAGAATAATTACATACTTGCCCGAAATAGACAAATCGGAAGTAATACCCCGGCTCAACCCTACGGTGCTAAAAGCCGAGAAAACCTCAAAAATTAAATCAGTGGCTTTTTTATCCGGTTCAACCACCGTGATGACAAGAATAGCTAGCCCAATAAAAATCAAAGAAAGAAATACAAATGCAAAGGATCGCCGTAGCGAACTATCTTGAATATGACGTTTGTTTAGTTCTACTCGTTTTTTACCCTTGCCCAGACTAATCGCATTTAAAACTGCCAAAGCAAAGGTACTGGTTTTTATACCTCCACCGGTTGATGCTGGCGATGCTCCTATCCACATTAAAAAAATAACAAACATTAATGCCGGAACACCAATCAAAGCTGTATCTATGGTATTAAAACCAGCGGTACGAGGTGTTGCTGCGGCAAAAAAAGCAGTCATCAATTTACCTGCACCCCTATGTTGCGCAAGTGTATTGTTATATTCCAAGCCCCAAAAAACAAGGGTACCTACAACCAATAAACCAAGTGTGGTATATAAAACGAGTTTTGTATTTAACGAGATCACATTGGCTCGATAAAAAACGCCCTTTCGCTTGTAAATCCGCTGCACACCATTACCAACATAATATCTTAACCAAGCGTATAGGTTAATAATGACAGGAAAACCCAGCCCACCTACAATAAATAAGAGTGTAATGATAAAATGAAGGCTATAATTAAAGCGAAACCCTATATCGTAAAAACTACTGGAAAGGGTTGAGAATCCGGCATTACAAAATGCAGATATGGAATGGAACATGGAAAAGAAAATAGCATTGGTACCCCCAGGGATAGGCATATTCTTCACATGTAAAAAGATGAACAGCATGCCGATACCTTCGGCCAGTGAAGTGAAAAGAAGTATTTTTTTTAAGGTACCCAACACCTCCGATATTTTATTTTCGCTGGTGAAATTACCTAATAACAGCAGATTTTGATACGATGCTCCTCCCAAAAAGAAGTAAGCAAAAAAACTGGTAAAAGTCATAATGCCCAAGCCTCCCAACTGAATCAGAATCATAATAATAGCTTGACCAAAAACGGTAAAATAGGTACCCGTATCTACCACGACCAAACCAGTAACACAAACTGCACTTGTAGATGTAAAAAAAGCATCTAAAAAACTGATGCCGGAATGTGTGGCATTGGGTAGCATAAGCAGTAAAGAACCTGCCAAAATGAGCAATGCAAAACTAAGTACAAAAATTACTGCCGGATTGGTATGCTGGTAACGCCAGTTTAATTTTAGCTCAGATACTTCGCGGACAAAACTTAGCAAAAAAGCTAAGAACAGTAATATTTTTGGATTTCTCCAGATGCTAAAAGAATCGCTTGCAAAGGAAGCAAACGGAACAGTGACCAATAAAATAACATAGAATAACCATAAGGTGATTTCAATAACCCAGATTCTTATTTTTTGATAATTTTTTAAGTTTACAATATATTTTATAGGTATGCCAATGATAATGCCAATCAATAAAATAGGATAACTTGTATTGATTATTTTTAGCACATGAGAATTCTGCCCAAAACCAAAATCAAACATAATCAGGCATAAAGCTATGCTGCTGAAGACGAGTGAAATGTATTTTAGGGCTTTTAATTTCATGTGATGATATGCTAATGTGCTGATGCGATGATTTGATGATGTGCTGATTTGGTGATTTGATGATGTGCTGATGTGGTGATGTGGTGATTTGGTAATGTGGTGATGTGATAGTTTGATGATTATGTGAAACGCTTAAGTTTTTATTAATTAGGCCATTGACCGTTAACTATTGACAGCTTTCTCGTCAAAAAATAAATTAAAATAAGGTGACTGGATGTCGTTTCACTCCAACTGTTGACTGATTACTGTTAACTGATTACTGATTAAACGTAATCCATTATTCTGCCTGCCATTTGTAGTAACGAAATCTCGGCCAGCTTTGTTTTGAACTTTACTGAAATGAGTCTTTCTTCGGCGTCGAGTAGGCTTTTTTGCACCTCGCGCAATTC
>JAGXIP010000247.1 GCA_024635585.1 Saccharicrinis sp.
GTCTATTTCTGATAGCTTATGGATGGCATCGTATAGTAGATTTAGAGATTCATCCGTAAACGCGTAATTATCCTCAGTTTCATCGACTGGCAAGGTATCGGATACAAAATGCTGACTGTTATTTTTCTTTTTCTTAAGCAAGGTCAAACAAACGTTTAATGAAATTCGGTACACCCAGGTACTCCATTCCGATTTCTCACGAAAGTTATCCTTACTCCTCCAAATCTGTAAACATACCTCTTGATAATAATCTTCAAAATCCTCTTGTGAATTAGTATATGCCCGGCATAACTTGATTATTATTCCCGAAAAAGGCAAAATGGATATATTATAAAAATCACTACTCAAAATCGTTTTTTTATAGTTAGTGGTGCAAATAATAAATTATTACACATGAATTGGAATAAGTTTGTTGTCAAGCGACCAATTACCACCGCCTTTGATTATTAAAAACAGACTTCCCAAAAGCATTGCCCAATCTGTTCTGGATGCGTGCATCATTATCCAAAAGCCGTCATTCGCCAAAATCTCCGATTTTGTAGTTGGCAATGGCAACCAGCATTATAATGAGCGTTGGTACACTCGCTAATCTTGTAAGCAAACCAATTAGAATTAAAATACCACAAACAATTTCAAACGTACCTACAAACGTTCCCAGAAAATCGGGAGAGGGTAGCCCAATCATCTCAAATCGTCCTGCACCGCGAATGGCAGGGAAAAGGAATTTTTGAATACCTTCTGATAGGAATATTGCACCAACCATCAAACGAATAATAATGGTGGTTCTTGAACGGTCTGTCCGGATAATTTTTTGGAGCATAGCGGATTTCTGATTGGTGAAGTTGTTGCGAAAGTTTAAAAATACAAATTAACTTCAATAAAAATGGGATATACTTTGTTTTATCCTGAGGGTTAGTCCTGTATGCTAGCCTTTCTCCAACTTATATTTCGGGGCTGCTTGTCTATTGAGAAACAGAGAAGTTCCTTATTAATAATTTAGCGAAGCCAGATAATAAGTTGAATTTTTTTTGATAAAAAACGTAGTTTTGAAAGGCGATTATGGGAGTGAAGCTCAACTGTGATTGGACGGGCAAGGAAGCATGACTGTAAATACCGATCCCGCAACCAGTGCTCAAGACCCGCCGTAATGTGATTCCGATTATAGTTTATGTTGATTTTCGAAGAGGAAAATTTTAGAAAAACCTCAGAACCCTATAAATTTGGAGAGGTGCACTGGCTTTTAAATGACAGTCAACCGTGTTCTTGATAATGGATTACTTTTTTTTGAGCCATCATATGTATATTTCACTTATACTAATTCAGCGCGTAGTACTGTTTCTTCTTTAGTAATGTTATATTCTTCATCGTCACGAAGTGCCATTACTTCAAGAATACGGATAGTTTCAGCTTCAACAGCTTCAAAAAACGCTTCAATATCCGAAATGATATAAGCCGTTTGATTATAATTCAACATTTCGTCAACTATATAGATATCATCTGATTCAATGACCCCTTTGATAAAAGGTATTTGCATTGATATATTTCCATCAAAGATGGTGACGAAAAAGCTTTCAAAGTCGGCTCCCATGCAAATTATGGGCTCATAGTCATTTTCGAAGATGTCAGGAATAAATTCGACAGCATTGTTTAAGTCCCAAAGTTTGGTCTTTTGATTTGTAATTTGATTTAAATAGCCTAATCGATATTTTTCTAATGCTAAAATTTCAGCATCTTCTTCAGTCCATTTATCTATTTCGAATAACATACATGGCTCTTCCAAACTAAAAGAAGTAATTTTATCAATGAATTGCTTAATAAAGTCAATACATTCATTTGGTGCACTTACAACTTGTTCCTCTGCAAATCGTATAACAAACCAGCCGCAATCAGTAAAATATTCATTCCTGTTAAAATCAATTGATCCAATATCTCCATATTCGTCAATTATTTCATAATGAATTGGCACTCTTCCATGCATTTCATATGGCTCATCTATTTCAAGGTCGATATAAAACTCATGACTTTTTACGACAATAAGAAAGTCTGGATAATAATAAGCTTCGCCAACAGGTAACTTTGAACTTCTCCAAACTTTAACTCCTTCAATTTTTTTTAAATATTTATAGAAGAATGACTCTGACTTTCCCCTTAAGACATCTTCATCATCATTACAAAACTCGAAATCTACCGATTCACCTTGATATAAATTATTGTATAGATTATTCCTATACGTTCTTAGTTTTTTCTTTTTTAAGCTTTTAATAACGCTTTTATGATATTGAGCAACATTCTCCTGATATTTTAGAATTTGGCTTTCGTATATCTGTATTTTCCTGGTGTAATCCCTTTTAGCATTTTCATATTCTTTAAGTTTTTTGTAATATAATTGCTTATCCTTTTTACCAGACATATACAAACCAACACTAATTAAAGATAGAACAAAAAAGCTAGCGACTATTTTGAAATTCATTATGTCAATTAAAAGGAATGCTAAAACGATTAAAATAAAAGGAACGAATAAACAACCAGTATTTTCATCTTTTTCGATTTGAGGGATTCCAGGAATCATGGGCTTGCAAGGGACTACAGGCTTTTTAAGTTCTGGCTCCGATTCTGCAATTTCTTGATAGAAATATGGGTAATATATTTCGGGATAATTCATGTTAATTTTATTTTGTCTTTTTAAACCTTGTAGATATTCCCCACCAAGTTTAGTATACACAGCGTGTGTTGCTATGTAAGAGTAGTAATGCACATAGACGGCTGTTGTTGAAACAAGGTTAAAAATACGAATTACCTTTAATAAACCAAGAGCTGTGTTGCATTTTATCCAGAGGGTTCATCCTCTAGAATATGCTAATATTCCACAGGATAAAGTACCATCACGGGCGGGGATGTTTTCAGAATGGGTGTCCGAATGCTTCCATAATATGCAAAAATGTAGTCGCCAAGGGCAACCTTGGGAGTGAAGCCCGCCTGACGCTTGCTGTCTGTAGGCAGAGACGGACAGGAAAGGCATATGCTTGGAGCAGAGGTCGGATAGCCTGTTCCGAACTTGTATTCGGGAGGTGGATGATCTCACAGAGCGGGATAAATAGGAGAGGGGCACTGACGGTAAAATGACCATCAGCCGTCTGCTTCATTAGGCACTGGCCGTTTAAGTGCTTAATCAGCTCCCATTCTTAAGCATACATTTTTAGCCAGAAGTCACATACTTTTGCGTGTTTAATATCCTTCGGATCTCCCTCCAATCCGAGCAGTAACCCTTTTGCTTTAGTTGGTGCCTGATCGTCGATGCCAACCAGTAGGCAAGCAATCCCAAGTGCAAATGTGCCATCGAGACATCATCGGTTTTGTGGTATATGGGACGCAGGTCGAGGTCTAATTTTAAGAACCGAAAAGTGCTTTCCACCTCTCTGATTATATTGTAAAATGAGTTATCAATCGATATTTTTTATTTTAGAGGGGTAAACTCTCAATGTGGGTTAAGATTGATGCCATTAGTTTTTAAAACCTGATTCAAATTTACTTATAACTAAGTTTTCTGATGGTTGAATATATTTTTCAATGATTGTTAAAATTTCTTCACTAGTAACAGGCTTTTCAAGATAATCAACACAACCAGCCTCTAACGCTTTTTGCCTTTCTCCATTTAAAACATAGGCAGAATAACCAATAATCGGGACATTGCTTTCTATTGTTTTAATTTTATGCGTTGCTTCCAACCCATCCATAATTGGCATTTTAATATCCATGATTATAAGATCAAATGAGGTATCGCTCATAAATGCTTCAACCGCTTCTTTACCGTTGTATGCATGCACTAATTTGCAACCTTGATTCGATAAAACAGCCTCTAAAAATCGATAATTATCAATTTCATCTTCGGCAATCAATATTTTTTTGCCTGATAATTTTAATTTATCAAATTCTTGATTCGTAAGTTTACGGGGAGTAACCTTCTCTATATTAGCTGTTTTAATTGGAACTGAAAAATAGAAAGTAGTACCTTTGCCTAACTCAGAATTGAACCAAATATTTCCGCCCAGTTTTTCCACTAATTTTTTTACGATAGTCAAGCCTAGTCCATTGCCTTCATAAGCTCTGGTAAGACCTGATTCTATCTGGCGGAAGGGTTCATAAATGCAATCCTTATATTTGGGGTCGATCCCGATTCCTGAATCTTTAACAAAAAATACAAGTTTAGAACTGCTTTTTGTTACTGATATTTTAACACTTCCTTTTTGGGAAAATTTAAATGCAATGTTTACAAGATTCTTCAGAATTTGAATTAACTTAACCTTATCAACTGTTAAGTATAATTCTTCAATTTCCGAATCTATTTCATATTCAAGTAAAATGTTTGTATGTTTAAATAGTTCTTCTTGTTCTCTGACAAAGACTTGCATTTCTTTACTAAGGTGCACTTTTTCTTCAGAAAGGATATAATCTTGCCTATCTAATTGGGATACTTCCACTAGGTTGTTTAAAGTATCTATAAGTCGTTCGCCACTTTTGGTCATCAAATCAATAAAGCTTAGCCTTTCTTCTTTTGTTAGATTTGAATCATCCCTTTCGAAGATACTGATGAAACCCAGTATTCCATTGAGCGGTGTACGAATTTCATGATTAATGTTGAGTAAAAATGACGTTTTAAGTTTTTCTGATTCTTCAGCTATTTCTTTTGCAGCAATTAATTCCAGTTCCATTTGTTTCCGGGAAGTAATATCATCGATTGTTGCCAGGTAAGTATTTTTACCATTCTTTTTTAATAAAGTAGTTGAAATCAATAGTGTTTTTTCAACCACCTTATTTTCTTGCATGAGTGAAATTTTAATTTCCTCTTTGCTATAGTTTATATTTTGGTTAATGGTATTATTGATTACTTCAGATAAATGGCAATTTAAACACGAATTGGAATAATCACATTTTACAGCTCTGTTATTTATGTCTAAACAATTAATTACTTCACCAATACGCTTATTTTTCAAATTTTCTTTATCAACTTTAAAATCAATAATTCCTTTATTATTAATTCTTGTAATTCTCGAATCTTCGTCAAAAAGAATGATGGTTGTAGGTACTTTATCAAAAATGGTTTCAAGTTCAAATCTACCTTCCTCAGCAATATTTCTGGCTTCCGTCAATTGGTGCTCATACTTTTTTCTAATTGAAATATCCCGGCCGCTAGTTAAAACAAAAAAATTGTTTTCAATTTTAATGACTTTCGATATTATTTCAACATCTATATACTGACCGTCCTTTGTTAAATAGCTAGTTTCAAAGCACAATTGTCCATTTTTTCTAATTATTTCAATTCTTGAATTCCAATTTTGAAGAATATCAATTGATGCAAAATCACTAATATTCATCGATGCGAATTCCTCTTTTGAGTAGCCCAGTCTTTCACAGGCATAATTGTTTACTTTTAATATACTCCCCTCAAAATCATGCAAAAACATTGCATCACCAATTTCATTAAAAAGTATTTCAAAATTTTTCATCCTTTTTGTTTTTATTATTTATTCACTCTCCTCGAGACTTTGAATTACAGAGGTTAATTAGATGATACAAAGATTGGATGATAAAAAAGAAGTAACAATAAGCAGATTCCTTAAAAAAAGTCAGGATTTTGCTTATTATATTGATTAAAATAAGTTGTTTTGAATTTGGCAAAGGAAGTAAAATAGTAAGGAAGGCGGTAACTGAAAATAGTAAATGGCTGAAATTTAATCATCTATAGTTGTCAAACCCGATCGTATAGCATATTTAGTTAGCTCTGGTAAAGTACGCAATTCGAGTTTATCCATAATATTTTTGCGGTGAGTATCGACGGTTTTTGAACTTAAAAAAAGCATTTCTCCAATCTCCTTCGATGATTTACCTTCAGCAATTAATTGAAGTATTTCTTTTTCACGTTGACTAAGTCCGATTTCTTTATCCTGCGAATTATTTAGTAGTTCATTAAGGACTATTCCTGAAATTTTACTGCATATATATTTTTTATTTGATGAAACGGTTTTAATTGCTTTAATAAGTTCGCCGGAGTCGGCATCTTTTAACATATATCCATAAGCACCAGCTTTTAGCATACCTTTAACAAAGGTCTTATCGGAATGCATCGACAAAGCAATAACTTTACATTCTGGATTTGCCTGAACAATCTGGCGTGTGGCTTCAATTCCGTTCAAGTCCGGCATAGCCACATCCATAATTACAATATCCGGCTTTAATTCAGCACATAGTTTTAACGCTTCCCTTCCGTTGTTTGCTTCTCCAATAACAACTAGATGAGCAACTTTTTCAATTACATTGCGGAGGCCATCACGTAAAATTGTATGATCGTCGACAAGAATAATTTCAATATCCATATTGAATAAGTAAAAAATTAACCTAAAGGTACATCAATTTTAACCGTTGTCCCCTTATTACGTTCAGAAATAATTGAAATATTTCCATTCAGGTTTTGAACTTTTTCTTTCAAGAGGAAAAGTCCAAAGCCGCCTTTACTGCCAGTGGTTATTGGGAAAGCAGTTTTATTAAATCCTTTACCATCATCCGAAACAACTATTTTAAGGACGTCATTCAAAACATTAAATTCAATTTTCAAGTTTTTTGCCTGGGCATGTTTTATAGTGTTGTTCACCAACTCCTGGATAATTCTGAATATAACAATCAGATTAGGTTCAGGAAGTTTTATCTCTTCTATATTTGCAGTAAAAACAGTTTTTATATGATGCTCATCTTCTGTTTTATCAGCCAGCCAATGCATGGTTTCCACTAGTCCCAGCTCATACAAAACGGGTGGGCTTAAGTCGTAAGTAATTTTTCGGGTATTATTCAAGGCATCCTCAATATATTTAATTACTAGTTCTAACTCATTTTTTAATTCCTGGGATAATAATTCATTTTTTAAATCTGTTAATTTCATTTTTGAAATCACCAGCAATTGACTTAAATGATCGTGGATATTGGAAGCAATTTCTTTTTTTTGTTTTTCTTCTATCAAGGAGAGCTCGTTAGTTAAACTCTTCAGTGATTTATGATAATTCTTGATTAACTGCTCCCGTTCAATACGTTTGGTAATATCGCGGGATATAGATACTATTTTTTCTAATTCATTATTATCATTAAACACAGGTTGACGGCTCGATTCAAACCACGCATATTTGCCCTTTTTTGATTTGAACCTATAAACTAGTAAAATCGATAAACCTGCTTTAAGTTTGTTCCAATAGGCATCTGATGTTACAAACGGAACATCATCCGGGTGAAAATAAATATAGGATTTTTTCCCAAGTAACTCTTGGGGCTCATAACCGCTGATATTGATAACTGAAGGACTCACATAAAGGAATCTTCCATCTGCATCAAGCAGAGAAATTACATCGGTGGTATTCTCAGCCAATAGTTTGTACTTTTCTTCACTTTCCTGAATCTTTAAAGCACTTTCCTTACTTACGGTTATATCCTGTATTGCCCCGTATAAGCGAACGGCTCTGCTATCAACAACCTGTACCTGCCCAATGGTTCTCACCCAAATACTCTTACCATTGGCAGTAACCAAGGGAACTTCAAAATCGTAAGGTATGTGTTTTTCAATGGCTTGTTTAACTGCTTCGCGGATCAAATCTCTGGCTTCAGTTGCGTAAAAATTAATTCCGTCCTCTACTTTTGGTGGAGTACCCTCAGGAATTCCATATATACGGTATGTTTCTTTGGAAAAATAGGGTTTCATGGTTTTCAGGTCTAATTCCCATCCTCCAACTTTGGAAAGTTGGCCTGTTTCATTTAAAAGGAGTTCGCTTCTTTTCAGTTCCCGTTCCTGGTTTTTCATATCCGTAATATCCATCATTATACTTAGATTAAAATTTTCGGATACGCGAATTGCATGATAAAATCCGGTACGATGTTCTCCCGTTTTTATAATGAAATCCAGTTCTCCAATTTCATAACCTCTTTCCTGGTATTCTTTGTATTTCTGATTTATATCACCAGAAGGAAGGGTAACATCGCTAACATTCATACCCGAAAAATCTTCTTTGGAATAGCCAAATAGATTGACCCCAGCTTCATTTACCGAAATGTAATCTCCTTTATCGTCAGCAATAAGAATTGCGGTTAAAGAATTTTCGAAAATTGCCCTGAATTTTTTTTCACTTTCAATAATTTTTAATTCTGCCTTTTTTTGTTCAGTAATATCTTGCACCGTTGAGATCATAATATTTTGTGCAAATACGGGAATATTTTGTGCATTAATAATCTTCTGTACACCATTTTTAGTTGTAATTCGAATCCCTTCCCATAGCATCCTATTTGGATCTCCGCTTTTAATATCTTCCAGAACTCTTTCTTTCATTTTTTTTCGATACTCTTCATCCTGGTATACATTTTTAAAAAAGTTATCCATGTTGCCCAACTTCTTTTCCGGCCATCCGTAAATTTCCGTAAATTTCTTATTCATAAAAATTGTATCCCCATCGTCTATTCTATTTACGGCAACTCCAATAGGCAAATACTTAAGAATGGTCTCTATATATATATTTCTGTCCTGCAATCCTCTTCTTATTTTTTCATTTTCCTCTGTCAGGTTTATAAGATCCTGCTTTTGCAACTCAAGTTTATGAATTGATTTTGTTTTGGCATTTGTTTCACGTTGAATTAACAAAAACAATATAAGTGAAGTTATAAATACAAATACTAAACCCTTGTAAGTTTCAATGGTGCTTAGCATTTCCAGAGAAAGTGTTTTATGAAAAAAAAATGTAATAATGAAGTCGGAAAGAACAATATAAATGGAACTAATCAATAGATAGCTCAATGAAATTCTCATGGAGCTATTATACTTAACATTTGTTTTGAGTGTCATAATTTTATTTTTTATTGCTTGAGAAACTTAAATATGGATAAGTGTCAGTAATAGTATTCGTGTTAAATAAACGGTAAATGAGAAACAAATGTTCTATAGCTAGTTTTAAGAATGCGGATAACTAATTAAAAAAGAGGCTTGTACGTTGTATCTGTCTTACCAAAATGATCCAAACCATTAGTTGTAAGTTTGTAATTGGGTTTTGTATGATAGTATGTATACTAAAAAGAACAGACATCGTTTTAGTGTCAAATTCACTATTGACTTTGTCAATTTTCAATTCCCATGGTGCAGAGAACAGTCTCTGCTGAAGCTACGGCGAAAAGTTCCGCAGAGCGGGATAAATAGGAGAGGTGCACTGGCGGTCATTTGGCCGTCACGCCACTTAGTTCATTAGAATTAACTTCTTGCTTTTCAAGCACAATTGGTTGATTAAAATACTTTACAATCTGATCTAGATAATGCTTTATTCGTGAGTACTCAATAGCTTCGTAAGTCGACTTTTTAAATTTGTAATTTCCTTTGACCTTCAGAATGCTGTTATCAAAAGAGTAGTCTAGGTTGATTTCTGCTAAATCATTGTCAAGTTTGTACCCTTCAGGAAGTTGAGCCAATGAAAAATCAATAGGTATTTCTAGGGTGGATTCAAATTGATTCTCCCATGGGTAAATAAAATCCACCGGATAAGTTCTATCCTTTTGAGTTAGGATGTTTTTGGGCAGGGGGAGGTTTAAAAAAGGTCTGATTACAACATTGTTGCCCAATTTTTCTGTTTCATATTTTGTCTCGAAATTCATAACGTATGGTAGGTTCATTCTTTCATACCTTATAGACTTAGATCTTTTGATATCACCAATTTTATCTTCATAAAATTCCTTTATTTTTGTAGAATCATTTTTAAATCTATTTCGAGCTGCAAACGATTTATATTCTGTATTTTGAATTGATATTTGAGTCATGACATCTGCTGTGACTGTGTCAAGGGTCATTGTTATCAAGTTTTTTTCGATGGAAAGAACATCGTTATTCAAGCTAATCCATCTTGGCATATCTTCTTTTTTTACAATTAGTCCCCGTTCATTATTACATCTTGTTGGGAGCTTATTATATGGGAGCAAATCTTCTGTTCCATCTGCCAAAAATGGAGAATCGGTTTCTACTATGGCAATAACATAATTAGTAAAATGATCAAACGGATACTCTGCAGGAATTTTTCCATTGTTTCGTGTGCTCAATATTAGCGGTTCCGTATTGATTCCGGCTTCATTGAGAAGAGCAATCATAAATAAATTAATATCAGCAACATTTCCACTTTTTTTAGCAAAGAAGTCTTTAGCTGATTGTGATGCATACTTTCCATAGTAGCCGTTCCATTCAAAGTTGTTTTTCACATAATCAATTATCTCTATTGCTTTGTTCTTATTGTCTTTGCTACCTAAATCTAAATCTTCTGATATGACTTTTTTTGCGACTTTAGAGCTACTTTTTAGATACTTTCCGAACTTTTCATGCTTTAAGAGAGATTCATTGAGCGATGGCCAAGTGGATATAATATCAGATGTTCCTCCTGTAGGCGTATGAAACTTAGCAAGCTGAAAGTCCATTTTGATAATATAATCATTAATAGAAGAAATATATGATTCATCAATAAAAGCAGGAATATTCTTTAAAGCGTAGGTATGAACATAGTCCTGAAATTCCACACCGCTACCGATATTTAGCCCATTATACTTACTAATACTCCCCCATGTTCTTTTCTCTTGTGCTACCACAGAGTTTTGGTAATCAAATTTGGTTATGCCCTGAACGATATAAATATATTCATAAAAAGGTACCAGACTGACTTGATATTCGCTGTAAATAGTTGGAATTTTATCTTGAAATGTCCAGTCGGGTAAGTTGAAGTGAAACGGTGTTTCCAGAACATAACGATATTCTAAAATAGCTCCATCTTGTAAATCAGGAAAAACAAATTTTTTGTTGTGCCATCGTTCATTTATTCGTTCTTCATAAATTGTTGATGGGTCAAGTTGCTTTCGGCTTAATCTACCATCTGTAATATTATATGTAAATGCCTCAATAGATTTTACGGTTTCAGTTTTTCCATATCCGTCAACATAATACGGTATGGAAATTTCGGCATACTGGGATTCAGTTTTGTCAAATATCTTAATTCTTTTGTGCCTTGTGAAGCGGATATCATAACCATTCTTGGAGTCGAAAAATATTGATTTTCCTTTGTCATGCAATATGACCGCCTTGGCTTCTTTGTCGTGTTCATATTGTTTCAATTCTATTTCTTCAGTTGATATTTTCCCAAATTCTATCTCCTTGGTTTGGGAATATGCAACATGACTTAAAAGTAGGCTGATTGCAAAAATAATTTTCATTTGATAAGTATTACGGTTTTTTTCTTATGTGTATTGATAGATTCAATAAATTGGTAAAAGTCTTTATATTTATCTATTGGTATTTCATTAGCAAATAATACAAAAATCTCATCAACTATTAACTTATTGCTTTCTTTCTTGTAAGAGCTATAATACCTTCCATACTTACTTTCTATCCTGATTCCCTCAGGAATTTGAATATCGCTGTTTTCGAAAATTTGCAGCTCATACACACTTTTATCAGACCGACTGATTGGATAATTGATAATAACAGCCAATTCCCTTTGATTAGGCTGTTCAAAGTCAGGTAAATCAATTCTAAGGGGATTAATTGCCCATAAGGATCCAATTTTACGCACAATTGAAGGTGAAGTACCCATAACATCAAGATGCACAAAGGAACTATCTCTTTCAAAATCAGACACACTCCACTCGTCTACATTGAAACTTCCGATACCACTATGTTTAAGTATTTCCTCATTTTGATGTTTTTCATCTTTCTCGGAAATTAAATATCTATAATCTTCAAACTCGTTTCCTCTTAAGGTTACATTAAGTTCAATTCTTGCCTCATCATTATTTGACAACTGAAAATTATAGTCTCTTTCAAGCATTACGTGAGCCGGTAAAAGTTCAGGAGTTTTCACAAGTTGACTTTCTTCTCCATTAACAACCAAAGCATATCTATTTTGCGTTGAAGTGCCAAGGTAATTAAATGGTAGTGCATTGGAGGTATTTTCAAGCCATAAGGTATCATTTATGGATGGAATCATAAGTATCACATGGTTAAACTGTTGGCATGGTAGATTCAAGTCTATTGCAGCCTCATTTTCACCTGCTTTAATGGTGGTATAAAATGATTCGATCCCCACACTCTTTAGCATTGCTTTCATATAGGTGGTAAGTGCTTTGCAGTCTCCATATTTATTTGTGCAGACATAAGAAGCCGGGTAGCTTTTGAGTCCACCTACATCAATAGTAACGTTTACATATTTGGTATGATCCTGTAGATAATGGTAAATTTTTTTAATGATTTCATTTCTATTATCAATGCTATCAATCAGGCTTTCAATTGTTTGTTTTTCTTGTAGTGTTATTTGATCAGTTCCTTTATTTAATTTATCTAACCAAAGTCCAAAGGATGACCAAGATTTGGAGACACCAGATACGCCATATTTAAAATCCGGAGGGACAATTTTAACAATAGGTATTAATTTTTCAGTTGGTGGTGCATAGATTTCATGCTTTGGCATTTTAACAATTTGAGATTGCCAACTCAGAATTTTCCTACCCTCGATTTTATATTCTTCGAAAGTATTTTCCAACGAGTTAATGTAAATTACGTAGTCAGCGGGAAGGTTGATTTCTAATGAACTTTCTATTGTTGTTGCGTTAGCGTAAAGAAGTGGAGTCCACCATGCAATGTATAGATACTCGTCCTCTTCAATTGTATAGGAGTATTCTATTCGGTATGGATATTGATTCCAATAAAGATCAAATTCAGAAACTAAGTCATCTTGATAATATGTTTTATAGGAAAGCTCATTTCGAGTGATGAGCTCCTTCTTCTTTAGCTTTCTTACAATATCCCCATTGCTATTGAAAATATTAGCATAGTTAAATGTGAATTCTTGTTTTGGGTTGTGTCTCATTTCAATATGAGATAACCAGTTCTCTTGCTTATTATTTACCTGAACTAAAACAGTTCTTTCAGTGATTTTTTTACCCTTGTCATTAATAATTACTTTAGTATCATAATTTATGACTTGACTAAATGATGTTTGAAATGAGCCGCCAATGAACCAGACGACCAGGAGGTAGTGTAAAAAATTAGAGATAAATAGATAACTTTTTTGTGACATAAGCTTAACTTTTCAATAAGCTCAACCCCTTGCCGTTATTTCTCCTTTACACGCGCTTATTACAATTGTTAAATATAATATATTAAGTCAGAATTGTTATATATGGAAGTAGAATTTTCTATATTCTCGGATAGCAAACCATTTTATATGCTTGGTAGTTATGATTTTGCATATTGAATACTGCCTTCTAAAGAGTTACTCATCAAATGGGTATAATACGGTAATAATCAAATCCTCACTCAATTACTATCTGATAATTGTGCAGTAAACCTGCCAGGCCTGTTGACAAAAACCTGGCTTTGCGTATGAAATTTTGCTGGGGATCGATGGAAAAGTTAATGGCTGCGCGAAAATCGGCCTTTTCGAGGTTGCTCTGCATAAAAATGGTACCACTTAAATCGCTGTTGTCGAAAGAAGCCTCGTTCAGGTTGGTCTCCGTAAAATCAACTTCCGTCATGCGGCAGTTTTTAAAGGCAGTTTTTTTAATTTTTAACTTGTAAAACGAGGAATAGTCCAGCACGCAGGTATGAAAGCTAAAGGAGAGGGAGAAAGTGTTACATTCGTCAAAGTGTAAACCCATCATTTTGCAGTCTTTAAATTGCACATCCCTAAAAGCACATCCGTTTAGTTTAGCGTTACTCAGGTCGCATTGCACAAAGTTACAGTCTGCAAAAATGTAATCCGATAAATCGGCATCTGAAAAAATGCAGCTTGTAAAAACACAATCTTCATATTCTCCCATGGGTAGTGCGCTGATATCTAGGTTTTTAAACTGTTTGCTTACTTGGTAATTTGACATATATAAAGCGTTTTTAGTGCCATCAAAGATAAGCAAACTGCTTGGTATGTAAAAAGTGTTTGCACCCAAAGCTGGTTTCGATTACTTACCTCTTCAAAATAAGGCTCTAAGCATGGAAAAATTTAAGAATATAAATAAATGTGTGCGCACACATTTATTTTTTATATCTTTGCAAAAAAAATATATGTTAGCATTAGATAAAGAAAACTACACCTCGGCACAGCAATATCCGTCTAAGATACTTCAATTTGGCGAAGGCAATTTTTTAAGAGCATTTGTGGATTGGATGATTCAAAAAGCCAACGAAAAGATTGCTTTTAACGCAGGAGTTGTTATTGTTCAGCCACTCGAAAATGGGATGGTAAATTTACTCAAGAAGCAGGATAATTTGTACCATGTTGTTTTACAGGGAATAAAAGATGGCGAAGCCGTTACCCAAACGGAACTAGTAGATTGTATTATGGATTCCGTTAATCCTTATGAAGATTACCAAGCTTACCGGAACTATTTTTTGAGTCCATTATTAGAATTGGTGGTTTCAAATACCACCGAAGCTGGTATTTCGCGTATTCCTGATGAAGATATTCATGCCATGCCGCCCAAATCGTTCCCTGGTAAGGTGTGCCAGTTGCTCTACCAGCGTTACCTGCATTTTAATGGGGCTGCTGATAAGGGTTTAACCTTTTTTTGTTGTGAGTTGATAGATAAAAATGCCACAATTTTAAAAGAAATAGTGCTGGAACTATCTACCACAAATAAGCTGGAACAAGGATTTATTGATTGGATAAACCAAAACTGCAATTTTTGCAACACATTGGTAGATAGAATTGTACCTGGATTTCCTAAAGATAACATTAAACAGATTCAAGAGGAAATAGGGTATGAGGATAACCTGGTTGTGGTGGGCGAATATTTTCACTTATGGGCCATAGAAGCACCGGAAAAAGTACGCAAGCAATTCCCCTTCGACAAAGCTGGGCTTAACGTGGTTTGGCTCGATGATATGACTCGTTTTAGAGATAAAAAAGTCCGTATTCTAAACGGTTCGCATACTGCCTTGGTTCCGGTGGGCTTATTGAGTGGACACCAAACCGTTAAAGAAGCCTTTGATGATGAATTGATAGCCAACTTTATAAAGTATATGGTAGAGGAGGAGATTCTTCCCAATATCGAAGGTGAAACGGCTGCTTTAAAAGAATTTAGCAAAGAAATATTACAACGTTTTTATAATCCATTTATCCGTCATTTCTTAAAAGATATTTCTTTGAATTCGCTTTCAAAATGGGTAACTCGAAACTATCCAAGCCTAATAGACAGCGCAAAGCGAACCGGAAAAGTACCGGATAGGCTAAGTTTTTCATTGGCAGCATTATTGGTTCAGTATAGCGGTGTGTACAATAATGGTTTAAAATTTAGTATTTCCGATAATCAAGAAAGTGTTGATTTTATACAAGCCGAATGGCGTAAATACAGCAACGCTGAGGTGTTGGTTAAAAATATTTTAAGTAACGAAAGTATTTGGGGTCTAAACCTTAATTCGGTGGATGGATTGTCGGCTACAGTGGCTGGATACCTTAAAAATATACAGGATAAGGGGATTAAGGTGGCTTTACTGGAGTTTAAATAGAAATAATTATGCAAGAAATATTAAAAATACACGATGCCGATAATGTGCTGGTGGCGTTGAGTCCATTGGCAGCTGGTGCGCAAATAACCGTGGATGGTTTAACAATTACAGTTATTGAGGATATTCCGCAAGGGCACAAAATGGCCGTCTGTACTATTGATAAAAATGAAGATGTAATAAAATATGGCGCTTCCATAGGCCATGCACGTGAAGATATAAAGCAGGGTGGGCATGTGCATTCTCATAATTTAAGCACTGGATTAAGCGACAATCTTAATTATAGCTATAATCCTACTTATAAAGATATTGCAATAGCTAATGAGAACCTCTGCTTTAAGGGTTATTTGCGCAAAAATAACGATGCAGGCATCCGCAATGAGCTTTGGATTGTGCCCACCGTAGGCTGCGTAAATGGTCAAGCTCGTTTAATTGTTGAACGGCTAAAAGCAGAATATGATGTGTCCCACATCGACGATATTGTGGTGATGAGTCACAGCTATGGCTGCTCCCAATTAGGTGGCGACCATGCCAATACCCAAAAGGCCTTGGCAGCCTTGATAAAACATCCGAATGCAGGCGGTGTTCTGGTGCTGGGTTTGGGCTGTGAGAACAACCAGATCAGCGCTTTAAAAAAGGTAATGGGCACTTTTGATGATGATCGTATCCAGTTTTTGGTATCGCAGGAGGTGGAAGATGAAGTGGAAACAGGATTGGTGATGGTGGCTGAGCTGGCGGAAAAAATGAAACAGGATGTGCGTACCGATCTGCCTTTGTCCAAACTAAAAATAGGTTTAAAATGTGGTGGTAGCGATGGCTTTTCTGGTATCACGGCCAACCCATTATTGGGGCGTTTTTCCGACTGGTTGGTGGCTCAGGGGGGTACCACCGTTCTTACCGAAGTACCCGAAATGTTTGGAGCAGAAACGCTATTGATGGATCGTGCAGTTTCTGCACATGTGTTTCATAAAACCGTAACAATGATCAACGGTTTTAAAGATTATTTTCGCAGCAACAATCAGCCCATCTACGAAAATCCTTCGCCGGGAAACAAGCAGGGAGGCATCACCACGCTCGAAGAGAAATCATTGGGCTGCGTGCAAAAAGGGGGCGAAGCCATTATTAATGATGTGCTGGATTATGCCGAAGCAATTAAAACCACGGGACTCAACCTACTTTGGTCGCCGGGAAATGATTTGGTGGCTTCCTCAGCTTTGGGATTTTCGGGTTGCCAAATGGTATTGTTTACTACCGGCCGTGGCACGCCTTTTGGCAGCTTTGTACCCACCATGAAAATAGCGACAAACAACACACTATTTCAGCATAAAAGCAATTGGATGGATTTTAATGCCGGCAGCCTTTTGACAGGCACCAGCATGGAGAAGCTAAGAAAGGAACTGACCGATTTTATTTTAGTGGTGGCAGGAGGTACAAAACTTAAACACGAGCAAACAGCCTTTAAGGAGATAGCCATTTTTAAAAGTGGTGTTACTTTGTAAAGAATACTCTATGGTTAAAACAGTATCACAATCAGGTTAATTCCCATCAATCGCACATACCATGAATGTTAGAATAATTGACATCGCCAAAAAAGCAGGTGTTTCGGCAGGTACCGTGGATCGCATCATACACCAACGCGGTAAATGTTCGGATAAAGCCATCGTAAAAGTTAATCAGGCTATTGAAGAGTTGGGTTATGAGCCAGACATGATGGCGCGTAACCTGGCTCTTAAAAAGGTGCTAAACATCGTATGTTTAATGCCCAATCCTGATGAAACAGAATATTGGTCGCGTCCCATAGCCGGCATTGAACAAGCCATCAGTGAGTTGACATCCTTTAAAGTGAAAGTGGATATTATTCTTTTTTCTACGCGTGCCTCTTCTTTTAGCGAGGCTTGTGATAGGGTGTTGAATTTACAAGCTGATGGTGTTATTTATGTTCCTTTATTTTTTGAGGAATCAAAAGTATTTGTACAGAAGTTGAATCAGAAAAACATCCCCTTTGTTCATGTAAACATCTATCAAAAAGAACTGAATCCCCTTTGTTTTATCGGACAAGATGCCTTACAGGCGGGGAGGTTGGCCGCAAGTATTTGTAAGTTAGGCATAAAGGACATCGAACGGATTTTGATTGCCTATATCTCAAAACCTAAGCAAGAATATTCGCATATTGAGTTGCGAATCAAAGGGTTTTTGGAATTTTTTTCCGAAAACAGATTGCCGATGGAGCAAATAAGTCAACTTCACCTAAAGGTTGGTGAAAATGATAATGAATATGAAACCGTATTCAGAGATTACCTCACAGCCTCGCCCAACACACGTTTTATTTATGTTCCCAATTCAAGGGCTTACCGTATTGCAAACATCTTAAAAAAATATAAAATAAACGGGATTACAATCATTGGTTTTGATACCTTGGAGCAAAATATTGAATTTCTAAATAAAGGATATATTCAATTTTTAATTGCACAACAATCCAAAAACCAAGGATACCAAGCCGTAATGACTCTTTTTAACGCACTATTCCGAAAGATGGAGATAAAGAACGAACACTACTTAGCCATCGATATATTAAACAAGGAGAATATTGATTTTTATTCGGGCAGGATGGTGTAAATATTTTCCCGCCTATCTTTAAAACCCTGCAATCACTCAGTGAGCACAATCTATTAATAATCAAAGGGATAGCAGTGTAATTTTTTGTTTAACACTTCGTTATGTTTTTATAACTATCTGAATGTTAGAGTTTTTGCCAAGTTACGCGATTTTCGATAACACCTTGATAATATGGCGTTTGTAAATAGGTCTAAGGTCTATTATCTAAAATCTAACAGTCTATTGTTGTTAATATGGTGGTGAAAAAATAACCACAATGGACACAGTGGATGCACAAAGTACACGGAGGATCATGGTGTGCATAGTGCCTTCTTTGTGAACATAGTGGTTGGAAAATTCAAACAATAAAATTATACGCTCTAGGAAGAACCTGAGTTGTAACAAAAGCGTTTCACTTATTCCATATCTCCCAAGCAGCCTCGGCCTGCAAATGCAACATCTCTAGTCCGTTTTTTATGGTGGCTCCTTGTAATTGGCCTGCTTTTAAAAAGGCGGTTACCTCGGGGTTATAAATTAAATCGAAAAATAAGTGCTCCTTGCCGCAGTTATGGTAAGGGATATCAGGTTTGGCTTCCAAATCGCCATACATACCAAGGGGTGTGGTGTTGATAATGATGGTGTTGTGAGCCATGGCTGCTGCATCGATTGCATCATAAGATAGCTGCTTATCGCCTTGCGGACTTCGGGAAACAAACTGATAGCTTATGTCCATTTTTTTAAGGGCAAAACCTACTGCTTTGGCTGCGCCACCAGTCCCCAAGATAAGGGCACTTTTATGATGTTCTTTTAATAAAGGTTTAATGGAGTTAGTAAACCCGATAATATCGGTGTTGAAACCAATCAATTTAGGCTTTAAAGGATTGCTCCAGTCAAATTTCACCACGTTTACGGCTCCAGCTTCTTCAGCTATGACATCCATCTCGCTTAAATAGGCCATTACTTTTTCTTTGTAAGGGATGGTAACGTTTAGTCCACCGATATACGGATGATGTGCAATCAGTTGCGGCAGCTCTTCAATAGAAGCAATAGGGAAATTCAAATAGCGTGCTTCTATATTGTCCTCTGCAAACTTACTGCTAAAGTATTTCTGCGAAAAAGATTGGGAAAGGGGATATCCGATTAAACCGTATGTTTTCATGTAAATAAAATAAGTATCGAGATGTGAGTATCAAGTATCAAGACCGACGAATTGGGTAGCTTGAAAACAAGTTTGGGCTTGGTAATTATCGATGATGAAATCAGTAATTTTCTTGTTATGCTATCTCTATTTTTAGATGCTTGTCGAGTCCTAACTTAATTAGTTTATGGTAAGTAGAAACCTGAATGTCACTTAATCCACATTCTATTCTTGATATATAGCTTTTTTTTGTTCCAGTTCTTTCGGCAAGTTCCTCTTGAGTTAAGTTTGCTTCTTTACGAGCTTCTTTAAGCATTACACCTAATCTAAAAGCAAGAGAGTCAGCGTCATATTTATCACGCTTTTCAGTTCCTTTTTTTCCGTATGTTCCAATAAGGATATCCTCAAAATCAGCTATATTTTTCATATCAGTGTATAAACTCAAATTCACAATTGGATATAAAAACAGATTTCTCGTATTAGAAGCAACTTGCTTATCCAATCAAACATCACTCCTTTTCTTTCGATTTTTGCGAGCCAAGCGATTCAGTGAGCCAGATGGCGGCCATGCCTAAAATTATAAAAATAACAGCAATAAAAAATGAGGTGCTCATGGATGGTAAAAACCAATCGTAACCAACTGTTTTAATTTTATCGCCAAAGGTTTCTGTGATTTCGGTTTTCCATGGCCACAAAATACCTAGCGAACCCATAATAAAACCTGTGAGCATGGCTATGGTAGGGTTATGGTATTTTTTTAGGAGCCACGATAAAAAGTGTGAAAAACCAACAAGTCCTACACCTGCGCCAACAGCCACAGGAACCAAAATTTTTAAGTTAAAATCGCTTACGGCATTTATCATGATTAGCTGGTAATTGCCCATTAAAATCAATACAAAGGAGCCCGACAAACCGGGTATTATCATACTACATATAGCTACTATACCGCAGATGAACAAGTATAATGTAGCATCGTTTTCCGAAGCTGGGGTAAGCACACTAATAGAAAAAGCAATGGCCGTGCCTATAACAAAGGAAGCGATACTGGCTAAGTTCCATTTGCTCACTCGTTTACCAACGTAAAAAATACTGGCCAATACCAAGCCAAAAAAGAAAGCCCAAATATAAATGGGGTAGGCTACAAAAAGATATTTGAACAGTTTTGCCAAACTCACAATCGCAATACCCACACCTAAAAATAAGCCAAGTAAAAACCATAAATCTACGTGTTTGATAAAACCCTTTATGTTTCCTTTAAGTAATAGTTTAAAGGCATTTATATCAAAGGATTTTATGGCATTGATTAACCTCTCAAATACACCTACAATTAAAGCGATAGTTCCGCCAGATACACCGGGTATAACGTTGGCAGCACCCATAGCCATTCCTTTAAAAACAAGTTGAAAAAAAGATTTACTATTCATTGTATATTTAAAAGTTTTAAGGCTCTCGTGAAGCTCTTATATAGATTAACTTACATTAAAAAACCTTCGTTAAGTATGGCTTTGGCAATGATAATATAGGGATTGATACTAATGTTGAGAGTTTAAATATTCAGCTATTTTGGGCATAGAAACCAGTGCTGGGTATTCGTTTAGCACTATTTCCAAATCATCGGGCAAAAGCTGACGGGCGATAACCAAATGCCGCAATGCATCCTCGTTGTGGTTGCATTTGTTGTAAATTACGGCAGCAAGATAATGCAAGGCACCATTGGTTCTGTCTTTACTTAGTACCCGCTTTAAGAAAGTGAGAGCATTAAAATTCTTTTCGCTTTCTTCCAAAAACTGGTACATCTCTATCCAGCTATAAGTATCCTTATCCTGCGTTAGCAGTGCCTGTTTCAAACATTTTTTGGCTTGGGCACTTTTATTCATTTTTTTGTAAGTCTTGCCCAGCGATAGCCATAATCCTGGTGTATTGGAATCGATATTCAGCGCTTTTTCAAAAGCGTTAACGCTTGTTGCATAGTCCTGAATAAGGTAGGACGATCTTCCCAATGCCATTAATGCTTCCATGTTTTCGGGATCAATTTCAACCGCTAAACTGTAGAATCGGAAAGCAAAGTTATGGTTACCCAAATTCTCCCAGCAATCGCCCATATAATAGTATGTAAGCGGCGAGGGATAGCTATACGACATATACTCGGCATAAACATTCAATGCCTCTGTATATTCACTAACTTGAGCCATGCTATTGGCCATGTTAAAATAGGCTTCCGACAAATCGGGGTCGAGGGCAATGGTAATTTGGTAGGCCTCAATGGCTTCTTGAAATTTTTCCTGTTTGCTTAGCAGGATACCCATGTTGTACCAGGCATTCTCTAAATAAGGGTTTAAATCTAAAAGCGTATTGTAAACCTTTATTCCCTCTTCAAATTCATCCAGTTTGTCATGGGCATAGGCCAGTTCAAACAGAATATTCTCATTATTAGGATATTGTGGCTGATATTTAATTAAAAGATTACGAGCTTCTAAGTTATAATCGTCAAGGTTTAAGTTAAAACCTATTTCAAAAACAAAGTCTTCAAATTCTTCTTCATCGGCCAATTTTAAGGCTTTAGAAAAATAGTTCAGCGCATCTTCCTTTTTATGCCAGCGGGTGTATATAATGCCAAGGTTAAGAAAAACTTCGGAGTTACCGGTTTCTACCAGTTTCAGGTAATTCAAAATTTCCAGTGATTCCTCGTCTTGGTGTTGTTCCAAGAGTAGGGTGCTATATTTTAATTGTAACGAAGTCGAATCGGGATGTTGACGTAAGCCCATTTGCAACACGGAAATAGCTTTTTCCATCATATTCGTCTCATTATAAAAATCAAAAATTGATTCTATTTGAGATACATCAAAATAGGACGCCTTGTTGCTATGAACCAACTCTTCAAACCTTTCAACAGCTTCCCTTGCTCCGTCATTATTTGCGTGAGAGTATCCTTGCATATGATAACATTGATTTACAACGCTCAAAATTACCACATTTTTGGTCAATAGCAATAGCAAAGGCAGTAAAAAAGGGCATTGTTGATAAGTTGTTAACAATGCCCTTGCTTATTTTAACTATTGATAAAAGCTTATTTTGAAACTTGTGGCTGATGCTGTGGACGTAACAAATCATTCACCGTTTTTACTGGGTTAAATGTGCTGATGGGCACTTCCACAAATAAGGTAGTCCAATCGCTCATGGCGCCGTTCCAAAGCCCCGGTAGTTCAAGTGCTTTGAGCTCTTTACCACCCACTGATTTGTTGGAGATAAACCCGGTTTTGGGATCCACGAATTCCAGTAGGTCGAATTTATTGCCTTTATAATCCTTTGTTCCACAAACTATATCCACTGGATTAAAATGGGTGCTCTTCTTTACCAATTTTTTCTTCGCGTCGTTATCCATGTCAATTTGCGAGCTTTCCACAATTTGCAAGGATGTTTCGCCGTACTTTCCAATGCCCCAGAACGGCCCGCCACCAGCTTCGCCCTCATTTTTCACCATGCCACAAACACGTATGGGGCGGTTTAGTTTAGAGATGATGTGAAGCCGTTTTTCGTCGTAAGGATAATCGGCTATACCTTGTGGCATGGCTATAGACAGTTCATCCTGCATAAAACTAAGTATCTCGTTCAATAGTTGCGGATTTTCTTTAGCGTCCGAAAGCTGTTCTAAATAATCAAATATTTTTTGCTGATATTGGTATAAAACGCCGGCCAGTGCTTCTTTGTATTGGATGGTATCTTTTAAACGGTATTCAGGTATTACATTATCTATGTTTTTGATAAAGATAATGTCGGTATCCAAATCGTTCAAGTTCTCAATGAGTGCTCCATGGCCGCCCGGACGGAACAATAGCTGGCCATCTTCCGTGCGGAAGGGACTGTTGTCAGGATTTACGGCAATGGTATCGGTATGCCCCTTTTGTTCAGAAAAGCTGATGTTAAACTTAACATCGTACTTGGCTTCGTAGTAAGGCATGTTTTTGTTTACCACAGTTTTAAAAAGCGCTTTGTGATCACCCGAAACCGTAAAATGAATGTTCACAATTCCTTCATTGTCTTGCCCATAGGTAGCACCCTCGCACAAATGCTCTTCGATGGGCGTGGTGGCTCTACCGTCCTCCAAATGAAATTTTAATACACCTTTAGGATGGTTTCCGTAGTTTAAACCATTTGGTAATAATAACTTTTCAACTATTAAAACAGCATTGTCCATCACGGTTTTTTTATCCGAAAAATCAATACCACTCACTTTTGCCAATTCTTCAGAAAATGCAAAATCATTTATACGAGTCAAAAATTCCTGAATGGCACCTTCTTTTTTTAGCTCTTCTTGTTTGGCTTTGTTGGCATGGATAAAACCGAACATATCTTTAAACATCCTTGTGGCAGCACCCGAGGCAGGTACAAATTTAACAACGGTACAACCCTCGTCGATACCGGAGCGGTATTCATCGGTAAACATCAATTTTTCCTCTTCATTTAATACCATAATGCCGTTGCCGGTAGATGCAGGCTTTTGAATGTCCATAAAAGCAAAGCCTTTTTCAAATTGCTTTAGCTGTTTACTCACATTCTCGGACGATATGCCTTTGCTATTTAAAAGCGCTTGATCTTTATCTGTAATCATAGTAAATTATTTTTTGGGTGTGTTAACTTGAACTAAAATTATACAGGCGGTAAATATACTAAACAATTTTGCGATTGATAAAGCAAATAGGGATTTGTGTACGGTTTTTTGTCAATAGTCTTTGTAATGAAACATGTCATTTTGCTTAATTGTACCCTCTAACTCTCCCGAAAACAGGTTCGGGACAGGCTCTAAAGAGAGAATTACAAGGTTCTGATAGTTTTGTACCTCCCCTTTAGGGGAATGAGGGGTAAATGAGTGGTTATTTATAAACAGACAAAGGCATTTTTCATACATTTGCGCTTTACTTTTTAAAACATATTAGATGGAATATGTATGGGGGCATACCCGACGATTTAATGATTACAGCTCGTACTTAAAAAGGATATTTGATCAGCGGGTTCAGAAAATTTCGGTGGATGCTGGTTTCACTTGTCCTAATCGTGATGGTTCAAAAGGGGTAGGGGGCTGTACTTTTTGTAACAACGATACATTCAACCCTGATTATTGCAGCCCACAGGATAGCATCACCCATCAGATTGAAAAAGGCATCAGCTTTTTCGCACCCAAATATAAAGCACAGTATTATTTGGCTTACTTCCAGGCTTATAGTAACACCTATGACAGCATTGATGTGCTTAAAAAACGGTACAACGAAGCATTGGCTCATCCTCAGGTAATTGGATTGGTATTGGGTACACGGCCCGATTGTGTGAGTGATGAGTTGTTGGCTTATTTAGTCGAATTAAATCGTCATCATCATGTTGTTGTTGAGTATGGTATAGAATCGACATTAAATGCCACTTTAAAAACTATAAACCGAGGACACGATTATGAAAGTGGGGTAGAAGCCATAAAAAAAACGGCTGAGGCAGGTATTAACGTGGGGGCGCACCTCATACTTGGGCTTCCTGGCGAATCGAGGGAAGATATTTTACAACATGCCGCAGCGATATCCGTTTTGCCATTGAACTATTTAAAACTTCATCAGCTGCAATTGGTACGTGGTTCGCAAATGGGACGGGATTATCTGAAAAATCCAGGCTCAGTTAAATTGTACGAAGAAGATGAATATATTGAGCTGGTGGTTGATTTTCTGGAGTTGCTAAATCCCAATATCGTAATGGAACGATTTGTAAGTCAGTCGCCTAAAGAGTTGTTAATAGCTCCTAAATGGGGTTCTAAAAACTTTGAGTTTGTGGCCAAGGTGGATAAAAGGTTAAAGCAGAGAGATACGTGGCAAGGGAGGTTGTGGCGTGGATAAGAGATTACTCACGGGGTGAATATTTACGTAATTCAAATATTCACCCCGTGAGTAAAAAGGCATCACCCAAACACTCTTTTCAGTAAATCGGTTACCCTGGCCACGGGATCAGTCCTAATTTTTTGTTCTTCGTTGGCCAATTTAAGGAACAGGCCATCTAGCGCTTTTTGGGTTAGATAGGTTTCCAGTTCAACGTCTACCGGTTTTAGGTCGGCCAGTTCGCCCACGAACGAGGTAGCTACCTTATTGTAATTGGATGTCATAGTATTCCAGGTGTCACCCGCAGAATATCCAGCTACCAAATCCTTGCTGATGGAAGTTTTAATCTTAGGGCTGTACAGGTCGAACAGGCTTTGGTACGTTTTTGATTTAAAATATTCTGTGGCAGCATTGTTTCCACCTTTAAGAATATTCATGGCATCGGTGATGGTCATGGCGGTTATGGCCTTATAAAAAACCGGGCCTGCTTCTTTAGCAGCATCTTCGGCGGCACGGTTGATGCCCAACACTACGTCGTCTATCAATTTTTGTCCGCCCGGAATTTTATTGGCATTTTTTACAATGATGTCTGCTTCGGGAGGTAGTAATATCTTAACCAATTCATCCTTAAAATATCCATTGGTCATCGCTAGTTTGCCTGCGGCGGAGTCTGTTCCTATACGCAAAGCTTCTTTCAATCCTCGTGCTACCTCCGATTCGGTTAAAGGAGCGTTGGTTTCCAAGGAATTCATAACCTGCTGCAACTCGGCACAGGCAGTAAATAAAATGGCTATAAGCGAAGCCAAAAATAGTTTTCTAATCATGTCGGTTTTTTCTTTTCGGTTTTTGGTTTCTATTTCTGTCGGATGAAGATATACTCTTTTTTGGAGCAAAATAAATATCTTTTTTTCCCTTGGTAAATAGTTTGTTAATGAGTTCCTGCTGATTACTCTGTTTAAGTAAACTCTCAATGGTCTTTTTATACTCTGGTTTGTACCAAAACAGAAATACCCTTTGGTTTTGCTTTTCGTCTTTTGTTTTTGCAGTAAATGTTTCCTTTAATGTATAAGGGTGTATGCCCGAATAAAATATAACGGTGGCCACAGTCATGGGCGTAGGGGTAAAATCCTGCACCTGTTCTAATCTAAAGTCGAGTTCCTTGGTTTCCACTGCCAGATTGGCCATATCTTCTATTTGGCTCCCGGGATGGCTCGAAATAAAATAAGGTATGATCTGTTGATTTGAATTGTTGGCCAGGTTTATCTCGTCAAAATCTTTCTTAAATTGATGAAAGAGCTTAAAGTCTGGTTTTCGCATCAGCTTTAACACATTTGGTGAGGTGTGTTCAGGAGCTACTTTTAATCTCCCCGAAACATGGTGAGTAACCAACTCTTTCATATATATTTTATGGCTTTCTTGTTCTTTGGTGCTGGCCATTTTGTTATACAGCATATCGTATCGTACCCCGCTGCCCACAAATGCTTTTTTAATCTCCTGCATATTGTTCACTTTCTTGTAAATCTCCGTCATGGGGGAGTGGTCGGTATTCAGGTTGGAGCAGATATTCGGGAAAATACACGATGGACGTGCGCAGCGTTCGCATATCTTTAAATCTTTACCCTGCATTTTATACATGTTGGCACTGGGACCGCCCATATCGGAGATATAGCCTTTGAAATCGGGCATTTGGGCTATTTGTCGCACTTCTTTTAAAATAGATTTTTCCGATCGTGAGGCAATAAATTTTCCTTGGTGTGCCGAGATGGTGCAAAAGCTGCATCCGCCAAAACACCCGCGGTGCATATTCACGGAGAATTTAATCATCTCGAAGGCAGGGATAATTCCTTTTTTATTGTATTTGGGATGGGGCAACCGGGTGTAGGGCAAGTCAAAAGATGCATCCAGTTGCTTACTTTTCATCGGCGGATAGGGTGGATTTATCACTATTTTACTTTTACCCACTGGTTGTATCAAACGTGCTGCCTGCCATCGGTTCGATTCTTCCTCTACATGCCTGAAATTTCGGGCGTATTTTACTTTATCCTGCAAACACTCTTCGTGAGAAGAGAGTTCAAGATCTTTCCAATTTTTGTCGGGAGCCAGTTCGCCTTCCGTATGCAAATAGGCTGTTTGTGCTATGTTAGTAAGTGATTTAAATGGTACTCCCTTTTGCAGCAGTCGGAGTATTTCCTTTAAAGGCATTTCGCCCATGCCATAAACCAGCATATCGGCTTTGGTAGTTTCCAGGATGCCGGGCATCAGTTTGTCGCTCCAATAATCATAATGGGTAACCCTACGCAACGAGGCTTCAATACCGCCCAATAAAACCGGCACATCGGGATATAATTGTTTGAGTATCTGCGAATATACCTGCGAAGCGTAATCAGGTCTGTAACCTGCTTTGCCACCGGGCGTGTAGGCATCGTCGGAACGCAGCCGTTTGCCGGCGGTATAATGGTTCACCATGGAATCCATACTGCCAGCAGTAACCCCAAAAAATAAGCGGGGAACACCCAGTTTTTTAAAATCGCGCAGGTCGTCGCGCCAGTTGGGTTGAGGTACAACCGCTACTTTAAGTCCTTCGGCCTCAATAATCCTGGCTATAACTGCCGGACCAAATGAGGGATGATCGATGTAAGCATCGCCACTGAACAAGATAACATCCAACTCATCCCATCCTCGTTCTTTTACCTCCTTGGCTGTGGTAGGTAACCAATCGTTTACTTTATATTGCACAGTATAATTTTTGTGGCAAAGATAGTGATAATTCGATAATTACGGATGTATAGGTATGAAATTAACTTTCAACCTATGGCTTCCCTTTCTTATCGCACCAAAGTCATCTCATCCAACAAATAGCTGGCTCCGGCAAATTTATCTATTAAAAATAGTACGTATCTCATATCAAGACTGATGTTGCGACATTGTTCGGGATTAAACATCATATCGCTCATTACCCCTTCCCAGGCACGGTCGAAGTTGATGCCTACTAGCTCGCCATTAGCATTAACTACAGGACTTCCGGAATTGCCTCCGGTAGTATGGTTGGTAGCCACAAAGCAAACCGGCACAGTTCCGTTCACTTCATAAGCACCAAAATCCTTTTGTGCATGCAGCTCTTTGAGTTTTTCCGGAACGCGGTAATCATAAATATCCGGATTATCTTTTTCGATAATACCATCTAATGTTGTATGGTTTTTATAGATTACCCCATCGCGAGGTTGGTAACCTTTTACCTGTCCGTAGGAAACCCGAAGTGTAAAATTAGCATCGGGATAAAAAAGAGCATCCGGTTGATAGGCCATTTGCGCCGCTATGTATTTCTTATCCAGCTCTTTTATTGTTTTGCTTAGTTCAATGTAAGGCTTTGCTATCTTGTTATCCATTATATCAATAAAGCTGCTGAATAGAATAAAGGCAGGATCTTTTTTAAGTTTTTTAATGTCTCGTGTGGTAAAATTGGTAGCAAATTCAAGCGTGGCTTTTTTATCGTCGAATGTAGTTTTTGCAAACAGAGCATCCACATACTTACTGATGTCGCCCTTGTATTTTTTATCTATAAATTGATAGATATCCGGCAGAAATTCAGGCTTGACTTTTTCTTTATAAATACGCAATATTGCAAGTGTAACCTCCTTGTCGATGGGCTGATAGTAATCTTTATAAAAATCGTTCAGCTCTTTGTTCAGGGCATTTTTCAACCCTTCAATTTTCTCTTGATCTAATGTATCATTTTCATAGGCCAATTGTAAGGGTTCTAATTTACCAGCCGTACGTACTACTTCCATTCCGTTTCGGAATAATGCTTCTAAAATATAATTGTAGGCCAAACGATAATCGCCATAAGTATCATAAACTGATTCGTAATCGCTTAACAATGAGCTGTATTCAGGTGCTTTAGTATTGGCCCAAGCCTGAAAATCATTTTCGTATTCTTGCTTTTTATTGATAGCATCCAGTTTTTCCAGTCCGCTTATTTCGCCAATCCAGCGTTTCCAGCTGTTTGAAATACTTGCTGCTTTTGAGGCATACTGTATTCTAACAGCAGGATCTTGGTTTTGGTATTTTTTTATGATGTTAAGTTTTTGGGTGCGAATATCAATCAATGCAGGGTTTACCTGTTGGGTAATCATTTTTAAATGATAGGAAGGGGCATACTGTTCCGTGGTGCCGGGATAACCAAATACCATGGTAAAATCGCCTTCTCCGATGCCTTTTAAAGAAATAGGAAAGTGTTTTAAAGGTTTATAGGGCACATTATCCGGTGCATACTCGGCTGGCTGGTTGTCTTTGTCGGCATAAATCCTGAACAATGAAAAGTCGCCTGTATGTCGTGGCCACATCCAGTTGTCGGTGTCACCTCCAAACTTGCCGATGGCAGATGGCGGAGCACCAACCAAACGAACATCCTTGAAC